>CAZQUK010000072.1:0-11720 GCA_964596435.1 uncultured Oligoflexia bacterium | reverse complement strand
GCGCAAGTACAGCGCCGTCTAACCTAATATTTATTGGAATTTTTGCTGCTTCTGGTTGGGTGATGTAAAATAGGGTTAAAACGAAACCCCTACCCCGACCTGTGCAAGGTGAATCATATCACCAAGCATTAGTGAAGCCGTGTAATTAACAAATGCCCTATCTATTAAACCAAAAAACGAGTCATCAAAAAAGTATTGTGGACCACCGCCAATACCCATAAGCATTCCACCACCATCATCAAGCCGCCAATACTGAATACCTGGTTGCAATTCGAAAGCAAAATTATCATTAATTTTATAAAACCCAGTTAAACTCAAACTCGCCATATGATAGTAGGAAGTTTCACCCGCTGATTCAAGGGGCTTTTGTTTAAAACCTGGTGCCACACCAAGCTGAATACCAACTTCAACCATATCAAAAAGTTTTATAAACCTTGGGTTCCACGACGCCATTCCTGTAAATGCCGTATTTAGTTCATCCTGAAACTGAAGAGCTGAAAGCTGTGATGCCCTAAAATCAAGTAAATCCAAATTAAACTCAAAAATATCTGCTTTTGAAATTTTACTTATTGAGCCTAAAATTGAAAACAAAACAAAAAAGGTTGTGACGCGTTTTTTCATACAAACCCCCAAATTTTCTAAATTAAAGACATTATTCTTGAGATCAACATATCTATCAAGAAAAATGTTTTTTTATTTGTCTTTTAATAATTACTCTTTATGATTACTTATTGCTGATGATTTATACTAATGATTGGGGGAGCCTATGAAAAACAGAATATTTGATATTACGTTGTTATTAGCCTTTGTAACTGCATCATCCGCATGTGGAACAGGAATTGATTCTTTCAGTTCAAACTTTTTCTTTACATCTGCTCAAGCGGTTGCCCCGAATTTTGGAACGGGCGATTCAGGGGCCCTCATTGCACACGAAAATGATAAAGAAGCAACCGCCACTTGGGAAGCCGGAAACCCGATGTATGAAATATATAATCTTTTAAGAAGTTATACCTATCCAGGGGATGAAGGTATTGTGGATATGTCTAACCTTTATAAAACTCTCCATACAGCAGGAAGTTATTATTCAAATGCAGAACAAACATGCACCCCGATAAATCTACAGGAAATTATTGCTCCTTATGATTTTGGAATGCGCGAACAGTATAACTGTGCAGGCAATGAAGACAAAGTCGACGGTTATGGTAGAGGATATGCCATAAGACGCGAGGGTTCAAAAAAACATGGAATAATTAGTTTTGAATGGGATGTTGATAATAAATCTTTAGGTGTACTTCAGGGTAGATATGATGAATCAAGTGGTGATTTGTATTTAAATCTTGTTTATTTTGTAGATTATCCATCTCAGGCAGATTATTGCGTAAGACATGAAGTATCTGGTAATGATAGAACAAACTTCTTTAAAATAAGATCAATGAAATATAGTCCCGAACAAAGTGCAATATCCATGGTTGGTAAAGGATATTCGCGTGGTAGCGGAAATTTTTTCCTTTTCAGGCTAACAAATTCATTTGAAGAAACGATTTCTGTTAATAATAAGTATTTCTGTTTTCCGGCAAGTACCCATAAAAACAATCTCCAAGCAGCTGATTCTAACGGTTCGTCAACTGTCGATGCTGATTGTGCAGACTATCAGGATGCTGTCGATTCAATGACATTATTTGAAATTGATGGATCTGAAATGGCCTGTAGTACTGATGTATTTAATAGCGGCAGAGATAATGCAGGTACAATTAAAGTAAACTACAGCGAATAATTTAAAAATAGGTTTCTTAATAATCAAAACGCCTAATTTTATAATGTAAAAGCCATCCTTATGATGCCGATATTCCGGGTCTTTCACTTTAGCTAAACAAAATTTGAAAAAAAACAACATAACATATTGAAATGGTTCTACGCCAAAGACCGGGGCAGTCGAACTTTTGTTAGCCACAAAATGACAAAAAGAGGTGGTTGTCTTTTATGTCCCATTTATATCGCGGTAAGCAGTAGAACCCCAATTGAGTAATAAAAAGGTGCATTTCTTTTAAAAACGACTTGTTTTGACTCCATTTATTTTTTAAAAGTGGATTTTTTTATCTCTTCTTTAGCGGGTTTTAATTTTTCAAAAATGCACATTTTTTAACCAAAAATAAGACATTTTTTGAAGTTAGAGCGAATTTTTTCGCTCAATTGGGGTAGAAGACAGCAGCGCTTGTATTTTTTCCCGCTTCCACAGGGACAAGGAGCATTTTTAGGAACATTTTGAAATTTATCAAGTCTAAGTCCTATCTGTCTGTCTTTTCCCGTGGGAAGTACGATTATGTTTTTGTTTTTATTGTTGGGGTTGTTTTTTGGTTTGAAATGTTCTTCTGCTTCAACGTCCTTTATTTCAATTTTATCTAAAAGAGTCGGTGAAACGTTCCAATGTTCACCTTCTGGGGTTATTGCTGTTACGGTTTTTTGGTTGAATTTAGTAAGGGTACCTTGAATTTTTCGGTTTCCGTCTGTTTTAAAACAAACAGTGTTGCCGATATTAAATTGCATCATTTCTCTATGTGCCCGTGATTGGCGTAAAAACCTTATTCTTTCAACAATCTTGCGGTTTAGTTCTATTAATTGATGTTCATTAAGTATTGAAATATCAATTTCATGCATATCTTATGGACTCCATGCGTAGTGTTTTAAAATTATTTTGAATCAAAAAAAGATTATAAGAGTTAACTGGTTTTGTCAATTATCAAGAAAAGTTATCTTAAAACTCTGGCCAAGGGGAGCCTGGAGGTGCGGGGCCTTTTTACTTAATCACAAACTCGGTTTCAATTTTAGGATGTATACTTCTGTGTATTGGACAAGCATTAATACATGCCTTAAGTTTGTTTTTGTTTTTCTCGTCGACATGATCCGGAAAAGTGATTGTTGCTAAAAGTTTTCCGATCCTTCTCGGGTTATCAAGCATTATTTTTTCAATTTCAATTGTGCCGCCAGTAATATCAATATTATTTTTTTCGGCAAATTTGGCCATGATTGTTAATATGCACGATGACAAAGAGGTTGCAAAAAGGTCCGTTGGAGAGAAAAGCCTGCCCTTTCCACCATTGTCGGGGGGTAAATCAGTTACTATCTTTGAATTAGTGGGTCCATGTGTTGATTCAACCCGACCATCGCCAATATATGTACTTTTAATAATGGTTGCCACCTAAAGCCCCTTAAAAGATGTCCAAAAATGTCGGTTAAAAAAGTGTCTGGAAAAGCATATAGCGTTAGTATACTAAAAAATCTATTAACAATAATAAAAATTAGCACAAAAGGAGGTAATGGTTTCAAAAACCAAAACCTTGGTAAAACAATTAAAACTGCTCGCAAAGGATTGTGGCAATAAGTAAAAAAAAACAACGCAACCAAGCCGCCCCGCGCCACACCGCCCCGCCAGCCAAAATATTTTTTTTTAGTTTTGTACTTAAGCTCCGAATTTGATAAAGTTTTTTTTACAAAAAAACATCCAGTCTTGGGGGCTAGCTTGGTCTTAAAAACGCTTCTTGAAAACAACAAAGGTACTATTTTAAAAAAGTGGATAGATAAAATATTAGAAACCCACTCAAAAAGTCATGCTGTATTTGTGAAAAACAAAAAAGATCAGTTTGCAAATCCGATAGGTCACGTTTTAACCCAAGAAACAAAAAAAATTTTAGACGCCATTATAAACGATCAAGATTTAAGTAGTATTAGCGAATCTTTAGATAAAATAATGAAGATAAGATCCATTCAGGATTATTCTCCGGCCAGTGCTGTCGCATTTGTTTTTGTGCTTAAAGAAATTATTAGAAATGAGTTTGAAAAAGAGCTCAATAGTGAAAGCATGCTAAAAAAATATATGAGTTTTGAAAACAGAATCGACGAGCTTTCTTTAATGGTTTTTAATTCGTATGTGAAATGTCGTGATAAAATATTTGAGCTAAGACTCAATGAAATAAAAAAGTTTTCAGTTTCGTTTATTAACGATAGAAAAAATCAAGCAGAAAAATCAAACAATACTCAAACGAGAGGTGATGGCAAATGACAGTTGTATTTCCCTTAACCGCAGTGCTAGTGCTTTTCTTTTTGGCATATATAGGTGTTGGACTTTTGGGCTTACACACATTGTTCGGAGTGATTGTTCCCTATGCGGCACTTTCACTTTTCGTCGTTGGTGTGCTTTATAAAGTTTTAAGGTGGGCCGGGGCGCCCGTTCCTTTTAGGATTCCCACCACCTGTGGTCAACAAAAGTCACTAAGCTGGATTAAGTCTTCATATTTTGATAATCCACACACAACCCTTGGTGTGATTGGAAGAATGTTTCTTGAAATATTCTTTTTTAGATCTCTTTTTAGAAACACAAAAACCGAACTTGTTGATGGAAATGCGAGGGCGGTTTATTCGGCCAATAAGTGGCTTTGGGCTGCGGGTTTGGTTTTTCATTATTCTTTTTTATTTGTTTTATTCAGACACTTTAGGTTTTTTCTCGACCCAGTACCTGCGTGCCTGCTGGTTTTTCAGGAGCTTGACGGCTTTTTACAGATTGGTGTTCCGGTTTTATATTTAACTGGAATGGCCCTTTTGGGTTCACTATGTTTTCTTTTTTTAAGAAGAATATTATCGCCACAGGTTAGATACATATCGTTGGCGGCGGATTATTTTCCGTTATTTTTGCTCTTGGGTATTGCGCTCACAGGCCTACTGCTCAGGCATTTTATAAAAACCGATATCGTTGCGATTAAAGAGGTTATGATGGGGATAATAACCTTTTCTCCAGTTGTTAAAACAGAAATTCACTACCTGTTTTATGTGCACATATTTTTTGTGAGTGTTTTATTGATGTATTTTCCATTTAGTAAGTTGTTACATGCCGGTGGTGTGTTTTTAAGTCCAACAAGGAATCTTGCAAACAACAACCGAGCGGTAAGACATATAAATCCCTGGAGTTATCCCGTAAAGGTTCATTCATATGAAGAATATGAAGATGAATTCAGAGAAAAAATGAAACAAGTCGGAATTCCAGTAGAGAAAGAATAGCGAGGGTTAAGAAATGAGTGCGAAATTTGATGAAATGTCTTTTTATAAAAAAGATAAGCTTTTAAAGTTTGATTATAATCCACCCCAGACTAGCTGGATGGATACACCCCTGGACTTAAGGGATGGGGCGTATATTTATCCAGGTAAGGCAAAACATTTGGAGTCCTTTGGGCTTCCAAATCCAAGAGACTGGGTGGTTACGGAAAAAGACTGGAAACTGCAAGATAACTGGAAGGAAATTATTCACAACGGCCTAAAGGAGCGTCTTGATAAGTATAGATCGCTTAGAATATTTATGGAAAGCTGTGTTCGTTGTGGAGCTTGTGCTGACAAGTGCCATTTTTATATTGGCGGTGGCGACCCAAAAAATATGCCCGTTATAAGGGCAGAGCTTTTACGTTCTATATATAGAAATGATTTTACGCTTTCTGGAAAATTATTGGGTAAACTTGCCGGAGCAAGGGAACTCACAATTGATATAATTAAAGAATGGTTTTTTTATTTTTTTCAGTGCACAGAGTGCAGGCGCTGTTCTGTTTTTTGTCCTTATGGTATAGACACCGCAGAAATCACAATGATTTGCAGGGAGCTCTTGGGGCTGCTTGGTATTTATGTTAACTGGATTATTGAGCCAGTTGCTAATTGTTTTAGAACAGGAAACCATCTTGGTATCCAGCCACATGGACTTAAAGACACACTAGAATTTTTTGCTGATGATATTGAAGAGGCCACGGGCATCAGAGTCGACATACCGATTAATAAAAAAGGTGCGGAAATTCTTTTTGTAACCCCATCGGGCGATTTTTTAGCAGAGCCTGGAGTATATACGTGCATGGGTTATATGCTTCTTTTTCACGAATTGGGCCTAAATTTTACATGGAGCACTTACGCTTCAGATGGTGGTAACTTTGGTCTTTTTACTTCTAAAGAAGCCCTAAAAAGGTTGAATGCAAAAATATATGCTGAAGCCAAAAGGCTTGGTGTGAAGTGGATACTTGGTGGTGAGTGTGGGCACATGTGGCGGGTAATTCATCAATTAATGGACACGCTGAATGGCCCGGCCGATTTTCTTGAAGTACCAAGGTCACCGATAACGGGTACGGTTTTTGAAAACGCTAAATCCACAAAAATGGTTCATATTTCAGAATTCACTGCAGACTTAATAAAACATGGGAAACTGAAGCTTGATCCAAGCAGGAACGATCACATTAAACCGACGTTTCATGATTCATGTAATCCAGCAAGGTGTATGGGGCTTTTTGAAGAACCAAGGTATATTTTGAAAAACGTATGCAATAATTTTGTTGATATGCCAGAAAACACCATCAGAGAACAAACGTTTTGTTGTGGCGGTGGTGCGGGACTTGGGACTGACGAAAACATGGAAATGAGACTTAGGGGCGGAATGCCAAGAGGAAATGCGGTTAAATACGTCCAGGATAAGCATGGTGTAAACCAACTTTGTGCTATGTGTGCCATTGATAGAGCAACCCTTACAACCGTGTGCGACTATTGGGCCCCGGGTGTTAAGGTAACGGGACTTCATGAGTTAGTTGCAAATGCAATGATATTTAAGGGCGAAAAGAAGCGTGAAGTTAATTTACGACAAGAGCCTATCGGCGGATAAGGGAGGAAAAAATTATGTATGACGCAAAAAAAATTATCCCCGGCTTAATAATATTTTTAGCTTTAATTACGTTTCCATTTTGGTACACAAACATATTTGGAAACACAGGCGGTGCCCCTGAAATAGAGCGGCCGATTGATGAAACTGAATGCGTGCAAAGCAAAGAGTATATGAGGTCCTGGCACATGGATCTTTTAAATAACTGGCGCGATGAGGTTGTTAGAAATGGCGATAGGGTCTTTATAACGAAGCATGTGGGTGAAATGAAAGAATTTGACAAAAGTTTAACCAATACGTGTTTACGGTGTCATAAAGATAGAGAACAGTTTTGTAAAAAGTGTCACGATTATGTGGGTGTGGTGCCGTATTGTTGGAAATGTCATTCAGATAAAGGTGTCGGCAATTAATAAAAAAGGATAGAAAAATGGATAAAAGCAAAAGAAGTTTTATTAAAATAGTTGGTGTTACAGCAATAGGCGCTACCTGTGGAAAACCCGCGGTTTCAGCACTCGCAAGCGCGCTTGAAAAACCCGAAAAACTAATTAGTGACGGTCGCAAAAAGCGATGGGCCATGGTTATTGATACTAAAAAGTGTCTAAAAAAAGAGGGCTGTAATGCGTGTATTGAGGCGTGCCACATCGAACATAATGTTCCAAAAATAAATAATCCAAAACATGAAATTAAGTGGATTTGGAAAGAGCGCTTTGAAAACGCTTTTCCGGACCACGTTCACGATTACACAGAACAAACAACGAAGGTAAAACCTGTGGTCGTTATGTGTAATCATTGTGATAGGCCACCGTGCGTAAGGGTGTGCCCAACGCAGGCCACATATCAAAACAAAGAGAGCATTGTTTTGATGGATCAACACAGGTGCATAGGGTGCCGGTATTGTATGAGCGCGTGTCCTTATGAAGCGAGAAACTTTAACTGGAAGGATCCCCGCCCCTTTATTGAAAACGTTAGAAATGATTACCCAACAAGAACACAGGGGGTTGTTGAAAAATGTAATTTTTGTTCAGAAAGAATTGCAAAAGGACTTCTTCCAAAATGTGTTGATGCTTGTCAAAAACAAGGTGGCGGCGCCATGGTTTTTGGGGATTTAAGAAATCCAAAATCAACAGTTTCGAATTTACTTAGGTCTCAATTAAGCTTGCAGCGAAAACCACACCTGGGAACAAACCCACATGTGTTTTATTTATAAAATAAGAGGAAACAATCATGTTAGAAAAAGCACTTAAAGGAAGTTATAAATACTGGACATTAATTTTTGTACTCCTGCTGTTCTTAATGGCCGGGTTTTTGGCTTATTTAAAACAATACAGTGAAGGTTTACAAATAACGGGCCTAAGTAGAACCGTGCCCTGGGGTTTTTATATAGCGCAGCTTACTTTTTTAGTTGGTGTTGCGGCCTCCGCGGTTATGGTCGTTTTACCGTATTATCTTCATAATTATAAAGCGTTTGGAAAAATAACAATTTTTGGTGAGTTTCTAGCGATTCCTGCCGTTATAATGTGCATGCTTTTTGTGTTTGTTGATATGGGACAACCAATGCGAGTTTTTAATGTTGCACTTTATCCTACATTAAACTCTCCTATGTTTTGGGATTTTCTTTCCTTAAGTGGTTATATGTTTCTAAACGGATTAATTGCCTGGGTTGTGTTTGGAGCAGAAAGAAAGGGTGTGAAACCTCCGCGCTGGATTAAGCCAATTATTATTCTTTCTATTCCATGGGCCGTTAGTATTCATACAGTAACTGCATTTTTATATTCTGGCCTTGAGGCGCGCCCATTTTGGATGACGGCAATTTTGGCGCCAAGGTTTTTGGCCTCGGCATTTGCCGCTGGACCATCGCTTTTAATAATTTTAATTTTGATTGTTAAAAAATTCACCACATTTGATCCAGGAAAAGAAGCCGTACAAAAATTGGGCCAGATTGTTACCTATGCAATGAGTATGAACATATTTTTTATTCTTCTAGAATTATTTACTGTTCTTTTTAGTGACATGCCAGAGCACGTTCATCATTTTCAGTTTTTATATTTTGGTTATGGTGGAAATACAACGCTCGTTCCGTGGATGTGGACCTCGGCAGTTTTAGGTGTTGGGGCATTGGTGCTGCTATTCTTTCCACAAATTCGAAAAATTGAGGGAATTTTAGCGGTACTTTGTGGCTGTGTTTTTATGTCCCTTTGGATCGATAAGGGTTTGGGAATGATTATTGCCGGTTTTACTCCCTCCCCCACAGGAAAAGTCGAAACCTATATTCCAACGTGTTATGAATTAGTTATATCGCTTGGGATATATGGCTTGGGTTTTTTGATTCTGACGGTGCTTTATAAAATAGCAATTGGCGTCAGAGAAGAAACCTAGAAAAGAAAAACAGATAAGAGATTTGTTGTTTATTAAACTGTTTTTGTAAAAATTAAGCTTAAAAAAAACCCCTCAGGCCAGAAAACCTGAGGGGTTAAAGTTACGTTATAATTATTAATTTATAAATTAATTGTCTTGTGACTGATAATATCCCATAAGGATTTTTGCACACTCTGGGCGGCTAAATTCTTCCGGGAGCGCCTCACCTTTTGAAAGCATTTCGCGAACCTTTGTTCCCGAAAGCATGACCCAATCTTCTTTTGTGTGGTCAGGTGCGTCTTTCATCATGATAACCTTGTTAAGTTTCTTTGACCAAGCGGTGTGATCAGCGTTGTAAATTTTAAGCTCTAACGCGCCTTTTGGAACTTCTTTTTCAAAAATGGTTTGAGCATCAAAACCGCCATAGTATGAGCCAACACCAGCGTGATCACGACCCACGATAAGGTGCGTGCAGCCACAGTTCTGTCTGAAAACTGCGTGGAGTACGGCCTCTCTTGGGCCAGCATAAAGCATATCAAAACCGTAACCAGTAATCATTACAGTTTTTGGTGGAAAATAAATCTCTACCATTTTTCTAATACAGGCATCCCGGATATCTGCCGGAATATCGCCTTTTTTTAATTTACCAAGAAGCATGTGAATTAAAATTCCATCCGCTTTTAAATCGTCTTTAGCCATACGGCAAAGTTCTTCGTGTGCTCTATGCATTGGGTTACGTGTTTGGAAAGCAACAATTTTCTTCCAACCAAGCTTTTCTATTTCATCCCTGATTTGATAAGCGGTTCTGAATGTTTCAGGAAAATCTTTTTGAAAGTAAGAATAATTTAATACTTGAATTGGACCTGAAATACAAAAACGACCAACAGAATTAAAAGCTGCAACACCAGGGTGTGCCGGATCTTCTGTTCTAAAAACCTTATTTGTCATTAACTTCATGTCGTCATCTGAGAACTGTTCAATCGCATTAACTGTTTGAATAGCTAAAATTGGGTTTCCTTCTACGTTTGGATCTTTAAGGGCAATTTGCTTTGCACCTTTTATTGAAGAAACATCCTTAACAACGTTAAGAATTGGTGTTGGCCAGAAAAGACCGCGAGTTGTTTTCATTTCTTTTGAAACACTAATTGCATCTGCCTTATTCATGAAGCCAGTTAGTGGGTTAAAGTATCCACAACCAAGCATTACTGCATTTCCTGCAGCAGCAGAAGAAATTACTATTGAAGGTAGACCCTTTGCTTCTTTTAGTAAGGCCTCGCGCTTTGCGCTATCCTGTACATAAAGAGGATTTAATTTATCTGAACCATGTGGTTTAATCATCGTTAATCTCCTTTTATTTTAAGAACATAGAAATAATTAGGACTATCTTAAGATAGCTTACCCGTTCAAAAAGAACTATCATGTTTAAGCTTGAGCCGTCAACGAAAAGGGGCGTGTGTTTCTATAAAAGAACCGTAATATTTTGAAAAGCAAAACCATTGGCGCGGCGCAAATTATTATTTTGTAATGGAAATTGCTAAAAAAAGAATGATGAAAAAAATTTTAAAATGCCGTGTGTTATTCAAACCACTTAAGTTTTTGTCTTAACCCAACAACATCACCAACCACAATAACAGCGGGCGGTGTTAACTTTGCATCTCTCACTTTTTGTACTATATTGCTTAGCGAACCAGTAACGGTTTTTTGCTCACTGTGCGTACCCCACCTAACAATTGCTATGGGGGTTGTTGGGCGTTTACCATTAAGAACAAGTTGTCTTACTATCTCATCCAAATTATGAACACCCATTAAAAAAACAAGGGTTCCACGATTTTCTGCAATATTTTTCCAATCAAGAGGAAGGTATTTTTTTCTATTCGTACTTTGGTGCCCGGTTATTATTGTTACAGATGATGTATATTGTCTGTGTGTTACCGGAATTCCAGCATAGGCTGGGGCCGCTATAGCAGAGGTTACGCCCGGCACAATTTCAAATTTTAAATTATTTTTTTTAAGAAACAGTGCTTCTTCTCCGCCCCGGCCAAAAACAAAGGGGTCGCCCCCCTTAAGTCTAACAACCATTTTGTTGTTTTTTGCATGTAAAACAAGAATTTTATTGATCTCATCTTGTTTGTAGGTGTGTCTGGAGTCCTGCTTGCCCACATAGATTATTTTTGTTGTTTTTTTTGCAAATGAAAGCAATTTTTTTGAAGCAAGATGGTCGTAAATAATTGTATCGGCTTTTTTAATTAGCCCCAACCCCTTTACCGAAATCAGATCGGGATCTCCAGGCCCGGCCCCCACTAAAAAAACAACACCCGACTTTATTTTTTTTACAGCTTTTTTAGTCACAAACAAGGGCCTCCAATTTTAATTCTGAAAGTGTTGTATTAAAAATATTTTTTAATAAAGAGTCAATTTCGGATTTGTTTTTTGCTCTAAAAAGACCAGGTAGATCGTGTTTTGTTAGTTCTAAAAACAAAGCGCACCGAGCATTTGTAGATACGCTTGGTGCCTTTTTAGAATGCGCGCGCAGAGTCTTGAGTAAAATTAATATATTTTTATATTCCTGCCCAAATTGCCTATCTAAATTTTCTCTTATTCTTCTGGATAAGGCAGGGCTTGCGCCACCAGTTGATATGGAAATAGTCAGATCTCCACGCGCAATTGATGCGGGAATTATAAAATCAAAAAA
>CAZQUK010000071.1:0-11814 GCA_964596435.1 uncultured Oligoflexia bacterium | reverse complement strand
TTCGCTGTGAGCGCCAGGCTATAAAGAATGCTTGAAGCTTTGGCACCTCCTACCGCGAGCTGTGTCTTTTTATACACATTGCATTATTAAAAAAAACGTGAGAATATCACATTAACAAGTAGAAACCAAAGGGGGACGTATGAATACAAATAGAACAACAGCATTGACCGGATTATTACTATCAATTGCACTTCTTTTTACAATGGGGCCAGGATGCGATAACGTAAAAGAATTAGTCGAATCCGCTCAACAACACGCAGATGAGACAAAAGATGATATTCAAGGCACAATTATTTTAACAAAAAGTTTTGATCAATGTATTGATGCTTGTCACGATAAATATATTGAAGATCTAGTTGGTTTATTTAGAAATACAGCAAGAAGTACCCTGTGTATGGATACTTGCAGAAACGAACACCCAGAAGAAACGAATTCACTTGGAAAAATATTCAAATTATTAGATGCAAAAGTAAAGGATTTTGATATTGATGATTACTGTTATGCTTTTCAAGCCGATAATGTTTTGGTTTGTAAGAACCAATATATACCACTTACAAGCGAAGATGCAAATTTTATTCATAAGGTCTGGTTTGATACCGCCTGTAAAGACACCATAGCTTTTCCATCAAAAATGGCTGTTTTAGCTCCTAAGGTTTTGGCTGCCTTTTTAGTTACACTTTCAGGTGGCACGCCCGATACCTCAATATTAACTGCGGAAGAAAAAGAAATTTTAGAAGGAAGGCTAAGTTGTATTGAATATTTTAGCCTTGCGTATACACCCAATAAATCGTACTCAAGAAAATTAGGCTGCACAGATCCCACGGTAAGCGAACTGGTTATGTTTGAGAACGTTACTGGTGATTCACTTAATGAAACATCAAAAATTATAAACAGAGGGTCTGTTATTTGTAAGCACTACTTTGATGAAAGTAAATACGGGTATAATGATGTTAAATATTATAATAAAAATGAAACCCAAATTGATTTTACATGCAGTACCCCTCCTTGTGATTTAGTAAATCAGAATGTTCATTTTATTAAAATCTGTTCTAAATCAACAGATGTTTGCAGCAAATATGATATAAATGGAGATTTCGAAAATGTAATATGCCCATTTATAGGATCACAAAGCACTTATGATGTACCGTGCGGTACGATTCAATATACTTATCTTCCAAAGGCACAGACTTATCCTGGTGCTAATAATTCGCCTTATTATAAAGCGTGTAAAAAAATTCTTGATGATAAAACCTGCAAATTTTAAAAAACGCAGAAAGTATTATTTTGGTTAACCGTTAAAATTGCCTAAAGTTGTCGTTATTGCGCCTATTCTGCACGGATTTCATCGTTGAGAAGCAGCACCCCTAAACACAAAGGCGGATGTCTTTTGCACGCAGTGAAATATCAATGTGTTTTGCAATATCAACTTCGCCTTCAAATTCCAAATAAACAGGCTCTTTTGCCACCACTTTAACAGATTTTGCCATTTTTCTTTTTAACTTAACACCTTCATCGTATTTGCCCGTGTAAAGCTTTGCCACCCTGAAAATCATTTCATAAGGCTTCATGTTATGAAAAATTTTCACATCAAAAAATCCGTCATCAAGTTTAACACCTCCACCAAACCTCATTCCACCACCTGAATATTTACCTTTTGCAATAAACATAGACGTAAGTTTTGTATGAATTTGTTCATTATCAACCAAAATATCAACCTCGTTTGGTTTGTAATGCGCCATGTTTTTTATGGTTGGCATTAAATACGCAAGGGACCGAGGTACACATTTACTTATGTTTTTGTTTTTATCGTCAGATATTTTTCCACTCATGCCAACACTTGCAATATTAATAAAATAGCGCCTTTTTGATGGGTCACCATCTAATATAATTTCGCCAATATCTACATTTATAGTTTTTGAATTTAATACAAGCTCCTGCCACGAATCAAATTTACCGTTTTCTTTTATTGTCTTAAAAAAATCAGAACCGGTCCCCAAAGGGGCCACCGTCAGCAACGCATTATTTGAAATATTTTTGCCGTTTTCATAAAAGCCGTTAACAATTGCATTTAATGTGCCATCACCGCCTAAGGCCACCACTTGTTCATATCCGTCTTTTAGTGTCTGCCTTGTTGTGATAATCGCATCTTCGCGACTTTGGGTAATATGATAAGAAAATTCTCCTGTTTTTTCCAAAAAGTATTTTTCAATATCTTTAAGTTTGTTTTTTTTCCCAATAAAAGAGCCAGGATTAAAAATAAATTTTCTTTTCATGTTAGCACCCTCTAATTAAAATATTTTTCCAGGATTCATAATACCTTTTTTATCAAAACTGTTTTTCACACCCAAAAACATTTCACGCACCTCTTTGCTCCATGATAAATGTTTTTTATGGTCAACCCCAACGCCATGGTGATGGCTTATTACACCACCCGCTCCGGTTATTGCTATATTCACAGCCTCTTTAATACTTTTCCACTGCGCATGTGTATCTTTTCCCTGTTGCGCCAGTATTGAAAAATAAAGCGATGCCCCGTCTCTGTATATATGCGAAACATGTGTTAAAAGAATAATGTTACTCGCTGTTTTTTTAGCTTCTGTTTTTAAAACATCACCTACGGCTTTATATAAATTATTCAAGTTTTTCCAGTTAGTGGCACTTTCAAGGGTTTCAACAAGTATCATATTATCGAGTAAATCATCTCTTAAATATGGCAAAAAGAACCGCTCTTTAAGCCATGATTTACCGGGAGAGCTTCCCAAATATGCGCACTTAAATTTAGAAAGTGATTTTAATATAATTTTCTTTTTATACCTGCAATCTTTAACACCGCCTTCAACGCCAATAAAAACCATTGAAAGTTTTTTAGTATCAAAGCCCCTTAGGGTTAAAAACTTTTTTCCTAAAATCGAAACAAAATTATTGATTTTACCAGGATGCCTTTTTTTCAGCTTAAACATGGCCAATGTTTCTTCTGCGTCTGAAATTCTAATCATCGCAGGTATGATATCTTTTTGAATTAGTTCACGACATGCATTTTGGGCTGTATTAAATCCATCAAAGACATAACAGAAATAATCCTGATACGCGGGGACACGCTGAATTTTAACTCTGGCACTTGTAATAATTCCAAACACCCCCTCAGACCCGATAATTATTTCATTAATACATGGACCCTCGGCTTTTCTTGGAACCGCTATAGTAGAAACATTGCCACCTGGGAACATTAGCTCCAGGCTCTCAACCATTTTTTCAATACCACCATATTTTAATGAATTCTGCCCACAACTGCGCGATGCAATCCAGCCACCTAAGGTTGAAAACTCAAAAGATTGCGGATAATGCCCCAGCATAAAGCCATATTTTTTAAGCTCCTCTTCAAGTTTAGGACCAAATATGCCAGCTTCAAAATTTGCAACCATTGATTCCTGGTCAATTTCAATCAGTCTATTAAAATTAATTAAATTAATTGTTGCAACACATGCAGCATCTCCTTTAAGCGGGGTAACCCCACCAACTACACTACTCCCGCCACCAAATGGCACAAGCGCAACATTGTGCTTGCTTGCAAGTGTAAGAATATTTTTTATATCATTTTTACAATTCGGAAATAGAACAATATCCGTTACACTTTTTATTTTACCAGAGCGAATATCAATTAAATCCAAATAGCTTTTGCCAACAGAATGATAAATACGCTCAGCATTTAGTGTTGAAACTTTTGGTGAACCAAGTTTACTTATAAACGCTGAAATTATTTCTTCCGTGCAATTTGTTTTGGGGATTTTAATTTTTTCAATATCCCATTTATTTTCAAAATGTTTAAGCTCTACACCAAGCTTGTCTTTAAAATAATCAAACGCGCCAGGTCTTTTTTCCAAATCAAACCTGACATTTTCAAAGCCCCAACCCCACCATTTCATTTTTGTTTGCATTGTCATGTATTATTATAAATTTACTTAATATTTAGAAGTAAAAACGTAAGGCGCAGTGCGGCGAAGTGGCGTTGGTTTCATTCTAAAAATCATTCTTTTTAAGGACCATCAGCGCCATTATAAAATGCTTCAGAGGTTACCTGGTTTAGAAGTTTTTTCACAGGAACCCTGTTTGGATTCCCTACAGGTGGGTTATTGCGCATCTTCTTTTCAAAGTTACTTAGAGCCTTAAACATTATTTTTCTTTGCGTCTCATTTTCAGACACAAGCATTGGCAGATAATCTCGTTTAATAATTTCAAGCACCTCAAGGTTTTCATTCAAATCTATTGCATGCTGCTCTAAAATTTCTTTTATATACTTGCCGTTATGTACATCTGCAATACCGTTGCTTTTAGGAACCAGAACTGAAAACCTAAATTTCTGTCCATTAGCCGTATGATCAACCACAGCAAATATTCTGCCATCTACTTCCCTTGCTGTTGGAGCGTAAGTCTGTGTTAGTTTAATCACGCCAAGTGCCTTTTTCTTAAGTGCTATAATTTCCTGCGCCATGCCCTCAAGGTTACCTGTAATTATGCTTGCGGCGTATCTTGCCTCTTGTGAGGATGATGAACCCTTAATGACATCATCAGAAGCCCTTCCTATTGCGTCCCAAAAATCAAGATGTGATTCAAAATTCTGTTGAAGAATTTTTTTACCAGCAGAATTGAATGTTTCAATAAGCCCCACTCTAAGTGGCTTTGCTTTTATAGCACCACTATGCCCCGTTAAATTTGGAAAAAAAGCTTCATGAGGCAATAGTATAGATTTTTCGTGTGGCTTGTAGCCTGCACGTGCTTTCTGTTCAATTAATGTCCAAGGGTCATAAATCAACGAGTCTCCAAATTCGCGCTGAATTGTATCAGCGTACTTATTAAGATAACCTACACCACTAACGTCGGTTAAAATTTTAATTTGAAACTTGCCTCGACTATCTAGAATAACTGAATGTCTAACGGCTTGTGCTTCAAGTGCGGCTGAGGCACGCCTAATAAGTTCTCTATGAAGCTCGTCTTTGGATATTCCGTCAACTATGTCGTCAGTTGTGTTTTCAATTCTGTAGCGCGCATAACTTGCATACTCACTAAATGATTCAATTACTTCATCGACATTTTCTGTTGTGTACAGCCTTCTAACCCCAACTAAATCATCATTCATTGGATCTAAAATATAATCGGCCTTAAATATCGCATCATCTTTGGCTTTTTTTATAAAGTCATCAAACGATTTTTGTAGAATATCAACCGGAGACTGATAAGGCAATCTGTACGCCTTTGGTGCTTTAGAGCTTGGTTTTACCTCTCGTCCAATTACATATATTTTTTTTGCCGGGACAAAGGTTTCACCACTGTACGCGGTTCTTGAAATTCTATACAGCATACCACGCAAACATCCGGTATAATCTGCATGCACATAATCGCTTGAGATTAATAACAAAAGTATAATTAAAAAAGCTGTACTTTTAAACGTAATCATAAACCCCTAAAGCTGGTAATAACCTTTCGGTCTTTACTAGTTATTAACTGAGCTTTATTTTACAAGATCCATAAGTGAGCGAGATAAACAGCCCTTGTTTGGCGCCCCAAGAAGAGCCCGGTGCATATTACTTGTTTCACCCGTGTACTTATGTGCCTTAAGAGCAAAAGAAGCTGTATCGCCTGAAACCTCTTCTGCTATCATTACAGGTAAGCCATAAACTCTGAAAACCTGCGCAATTTTATCATTTGCACGTTTTATAATTTTTTGCATTAATTCAATTTTTTCTTCCTCAATCTTCCTAAGAAGAGCCAGTGATTTTTGAAGCTGTAAAATGGGATCATGCTTAGTATTTTTTATCATCTCCAGTTCTTGCTCAAAACGTGTACCCCAAAGCTCCCAAAGACTTTTCCCTCCGGGTTCAAAACTTGGATATCTCCAAATAACGTGACTCCCCTTCCCCTCTTTGTAAGCTAAATCAGCAAGCCTTCTTTCAACAGTTTTTAGTGGTCCCTGATCGCTAGCAAGAAGTCCAACGGCCGATGATTCATTCCGGTTTAAAACTATTTCTTTCATTCTTGAAAAGTAGACATCCTGAATGTTATCCAGCGTTTTTTTTGATTCTTCAAGGTATCTTCCTTTACCTGCGTAATTATCCAAAACAGCAAAGGGTTCTAGAAGTGGATTTTGAATTCTGGGATCATTAAAAGGGTCAAAGGGATTATTTGCGCTACCAGCGGCCTTTGCCCTTTGTATGAAATCATTAATTCCATTTTCGTATTTTCCCACAGCTCTTTCTATAAATTCCCCCAGATCCTTTTTTTTCCAAATATTATTTAGGAGTTGTTGTTTTTTTTGTTCAAATACTTCAGTTAATTTCCTATCAATGTTGCTCCATCTTTGGTCCAGTTTTTTTCTAAATTCTGGCGTTAGTGTCATTTTATTTGAAAGATATTCCTTTGCCCTATTTATAAAATCTTGCACCTGATCGGCATATGCAAACTGTGCCCCTTCACTGAGTCTAGCCCTGTTATCAACCGTTCTTAATGAAGCAATATCTTCAACGGCTTCATTCATCTTCAGTCTGTAATATTCACCAGGGTTGGTTTTAATTTTGCCGTCAATTCCATCAATACCAGGACCTGCTGAAAACATATCGGTAGGATCAGCTGAGCGTCTATCAGCCTCAACCTTAGATAAAAAATCCCCAAAAATTGAATTGGCCAATATGGTTCCAGCTTCATCTTCAGCTTTTCGAATTAAGTCCTTAAGTTCTGAGTCAAACCTTAATTCATCTTTAGTGGGTGAACTTGCAGGGGTTGATAAACTTGAATATGTAACTATAACAATAGCTATAATAACTAAAACAATTTTAAGATATAGCTTTACACACCTCATACACAGCTTGTCGTCAGTAAGACAGTTGATCTTTAAATGTCAGGAGACTTTCCGCTAAGATGAGATGTGATGTGATCTGATGTGCCAATAGTTAAAACGCGCCGCTCCTCAAAGCGTCATAAAATTTACTAAAAACTCGTATTGCCTCATAAAGTAGATGGGCGCAAGGGGCAGTGTGTTGACTCATAAGTAAATGAGCGCAATAAGTGGTGCGATAATAATTAATTATCCGTTTTTGCCGATAAGATACTCGAGGGACCAAAATAAGTGCATGTGTTTAAATTAAATAAATATTTAAGCATTTCTTTACTACTGCTGCTTCTACTGTCGTCAGCTGCCGTGGCCAAACCCGGTACAGGTTCCGCACAAGACACTAATTCAACATTCAGCCGTTTTGTACAAACAGTTTCAGAATTCGGCTCAATGGGGCGCAATAAAAAAATTGATTCCGGTATTAAGGTTAAATCTGCAGAGGATTTCTACCTTCACATGCGCGATCATATTGAAAGAACTAAAATTATTGCTTTTGAAATTCTAAGAAGGTTTCCAAAAGAATTTGCGTCAATTTCAAGTAGCCCACAAAAACGCGCCTTATTATTTGAATTTTTACTCCTCCATGATCAATCAAAAGTGAATTTAAAAAGGGAATTTTTATTGCGTTATAAGTTAAATAAACGTCAAAACACAATTTTAGAAGATCTTTATGCAAACTATTACGGGGTTAATATTTACGAAGATCTAACACCCGAAGCAAGACACGAGGCAAAGGCTTTCATAGCCACTTTGAATGAGGTTGATGAAAAAGTGACAATTAATTTCTTAAAAGAAAACAGGCTAATTGATGACGCTGGAAATCTTTCTTTAACAGCTCTTGAGTTTTTAAGAATTGAAAAACTTTCAGACGTAATTGACAGGGCAAATTCCCCTCTTAGTCCAGAAGAGTTTAATAAACCCATTATTTCTGCATCACAATGGTTCACAGAAAAAGGGGATAAAATCATTGCACAATCAATTGAGCCAGATTACATGCGCCTCACAAAGGACCATCATTTTTATAAGGCCCCTTTTTCAAAAAAGATTATTAATGGTGCCAGAAAAATTCATATTAGAAGTCGCTGCATACGCCACCAGCTTAGTGTGTTTTTAAGCACAATGGGTGCGATATAAATTAGAGCATATGTAATGTTTTGCATGAGGGCCACCTGCGGTCAACAACAACAACCGCCCCCCACACCCCAACACCACAAGACCGTCAAACGACCACCGCTTTTTTGGTTAACCTCGCACAAGCAAGTCGGGAGTATCAAACAACCGACACTTGAAGTTTTACTGTATTGAACTTATTGAGTAATTACATACATTTTCTTTCAAGTATTAAGGTTAAAATATCGATGAGTTTTATTGAGGGTGTAAATATTTTGATATTAAAAACAGGACAAGCACTTCCGCCAATAATTGCAGCTATTTTTTTTGTTTCTGTGTCAGCGCATTCAAAGCCCACAAGTTTTAACCTTAACCGTGGCGCTGTAACAATTGATGTACCCGTAGATTGGCAAAGTGCGCCTGACCTTTTTGGAATGCCGCTTGTGCTGCTTGGACCCGATAACGGGGAAAGAAGACCTGTAATTACTTTAACACCAACAGGAATTGAAAACCTAAACTATGACCCCAAAGGACTCAAAAACGACCAAGCAGGCTACAAAAACGGGCGTGAAAAATGGTTATCAAAACATAATGGCAAAGCTGTAAAATTTTTTCCGTATGAAAACATAAAGAGCAAAGATTCAAAACAAACAGGCGTAACAGACATTCATAAAATAGGATATGAATATCAAATAAGCGGCAAAGAATTTATTGAAGAATCATATTTTGTGACGTGTAAAAATAAACTTTACCACTTAAAATCCGTATTAAACAAAAAACATGAAAAACAATTTTCTAAAATTATTAAAGATATTATTGGGAGTTTTTCATGCGCATAGTAAAATATTTAAACCTACTACTTGTAGCGTGCATATTTTTTCCAAAAATTTCATTTGCGCAAGATTACAGCACAGCCAGCACTGATCAGTTAAACCAGGGTCTGGCTGAAGCATGTAACGATCCAAATTATCTTAGTTCAACCGCAGCCGTTACTGACACTACAACGAATGAGGATTTGTATTATTTTTACATCGAAGTCAGGGACAAAAATGGGAACAAACAAATTGTGGACTGCAGGGCCTATGGACAATCTCCCACAACTACCACAACGCCCGCCACAGATACAACAAACGTTCCACACTGCAAAACCTGTCTCAGTAGTGAAGATTTTAACGCCGCACGAGTTCTTAACCGTCAAGCAGAAGAAATTGTAGAGCAGGTAAGTTGCTCAATCGACGAAAAGACTCCCTTATTTTCAGCAAAATGTGCAAAAGAATTTGGCTGTAACGCAGTAAGATCTGTTTTTTCACTAGTTGGAATGAGTGGCGCCGTTTCCTACATGAATGAAAAGCTTCAAAAAAAAATCATAGCAGACATTCAAACCGACAAGACGTGCCTTATCAATAAAAAAAGTAACTGTGGGACTGAGGCTATAAGTGGAATTCTAAAAAACATTTGGACCAACATTGAAGGTGTTGGCATTCTTGCAAAAGTCGGCGCCTCCTATGCATGGAATGGAGCAAAAAAGGCTGGAAATAAAATTAAAACCTGGTTTTCACGAACTGAAGTTCAAGAAATTGAGGATAAGAGTTCTGAAGCGGCTCTTGCTGCGGGCATGCAATCGGAAGGTTTTATAAAGAAATTTCTTACAAATCCTGGGCTTGCAATAAAAGAAATGACCGCAGCTATGTATAACTGGATTATGAAGGCCGCAGCAGATAATTTTGCCTGTGCAAAACGTTCGGGACATTCAAGGTTTTCAAAATGCGAAAAGTATCTTGATACATGGGAATGCGCCACTTGCGATCAAAGAATAAACACAGTTTGTGGAGTAATGGGTTTTATTGGTGGAGAAATTGCAACAGCATTTTTAACGGGTGGAACAATAAATATTGCCAGTAAATTAGGGAAATCCACAAAAATTGCACGAGCATTTTCGGCGCTTGGCAGTGTAATATCAAAAAGTAAAATTGGAAGGGGCGTTTCTTACTTGGGTAAAATAAAAGTTTTAACCGCTACTGGAAGAATTGCTCTTGGTGCAGGAAAAGCTGCTGTATATTTGCCGTTAAAAACTCTTAAAGGCATTTCCTTGATCCCAGGTATTAAGCAGTATTTGTATGCAACTGAAAAAGCTTTCATGATGGGACTAAAGGGCCCCGCATCTTATCTTGCCGTAAGAACCGCAACGGGTACGGCTGTCGTTACTAAAGCAGATGATGTAACACGAGCCGCACGAGCTGCAGAAGCGCTCGAACACCTGCCGGATCCTCCCCCATTGCCGGCCGCTGTTGTAAATGGTGATTTGCCGCCGCTGCCACCTCGAGCAAAACCCACACTACCACCCGAGTTACCGCCTTTACCGCCACTACCAGCACTACCGAAACCACCACTTCTTGCTCCAAAAGCGGCAATAACGGCAAGAACTGACACTGCAAGAACAGTTGCAACTGTTACAGAAAATCAAATTAAAATTGAAAAATTTAGGAAAGCTAAATATCTTGAAACTTCAGTAAAAACCCCAAGCACCAACCACTTACTGCAAACTGGTAAACTATATGAAGAAGCTGGTGCTTATGAAGATGCTTTAAGAATTTACCAAAAAGCAAAATCGCAAAAAGACATATTGCGTACACAAATGGGCCTATTTAAAAAAGCAAAAGCTTTAGAGCGTAAATATCCAGACCCTCTTCCAATTCAGACCATGAAGTTTGCCCATTACTATGAACAGGCTGGCACACCTGTTGAAGCACTAAGGCTTTACAAAAAAGCCGATGCAACAAGTGAAATAATACACCGAGTGCAACGCCAAATTTTTAATAAAGCAAAAACACTAGAAAGATCAATTACAAATCCTACAGTGGCTCAAACAAAACATTTAGCGGGCCTTTATGAAGAGGCCGGAACCTATAATCATGCAGTTAGACTTTATGAAAAAATTGACGATGCATCAGGGCTTGCACGAGCCAGATGCAAAGGGGATCTTGATTGTCTGAAGGGGTTAACAAATGCTGGACTTACAGGCAAAACAACAGAAGTCATAAATCATGATGGCACAATTTATGTAAAAAGAGATGATGGCAATCTTGGTGGATTTTATGGCAGAACAAACCGTAACGTAGAAGAGCTAAGTGAAATTTATCCTGAGGCCCTAATAAGACCAAAAAAGCTAAAGGGTAAAAAAGTCTTAGATATTGGCATGGGGGACGGCGCCTATGTAGAAGAGCTAAGAGCCGCAAATATTGATGCGCATGGAATAGATATTTATTTAAACGAGGCACAAAGAAACGTTCCTTTTTTACATAAAGGTGACTTTTTATATAGCGGACTGCCGGATAGTGAATTCGATGTAATTTATTCCACCTATAGTTTGTTTTCATATCATTCAACAAAAAAAGGATTTCTTTTCCGCGCTTTTAGTGAAGCTGAAAGAATATTAAAACCCGGTGGAAAATTAATTATTGCCCCTGTATCAAGAACACTAAAAGACACATTAATGGAATTAAAAAATCTAAAGATCATTCAGTCCGGCCATAAAGCTGAAGGCGAATATATTGTTATTCAAAAAATTAATTCAAAAGCGCCCTAAGTGTTGCACCTAAACAGGTATCAGCCCTAAAATCAGGATGTTTTAATATGGGTCCCCTTCGGCTTTGATCTATTCCGCGCAAGGCGTGTTTTGCAAGATTTCTTATCTCGGGGCTTTCGTCCTCAACGGCAAGAAGTAATAGTTTTACAGCCTCAGTTTTTTTAGTATTATTTTTTAAAATGTCAACCGCTATTTCCCTAACCTCAACACTTGAATCATGAAGTGCATCAGAAAT
>CAZQUK010000070.1:0-11888 GCA_964596435.1 uncultured Oligoflexia bacterium | reverse complement strand
ATGAAAAACTAAGTCTTATGCAAAAAGAAATTGGGAAAAACAAATGGCAAATAAAAATAAAATTTATAGGACCTCTTTTTTTACAGGCTGTTGATGAGGAAAATCCTGTTCTTAACCAGAACGACAAGACATGGATTGCTGCATCAAGCGAAAAAGAATATCCACTGATGGTTAAACAGATCATTGATAAATACAATGAAATTTCAAATCAAAATCTATCCGTCGTGTTTGAGGAGATACGAAAAAAATCTGCAAAAATAGAATCCCCCACTGAGCAAATAAATACAATAACTTCAAGTCTTGCCGAAAAGGTAAGGTACATGGGTGATTGGCGGCCAGTAAATGGTGGTTATGTGCCACGTACACTTGAAATGATTGCAAAAACCCAATTTGGGGACTGCAAAGATTTTGCAGTTACGGTTGTTAATATTCTAAGAAAACTTGGGTATAAAGCTTATGTTGCTTTAGTTGAGCGTGGGGAGGCACCAGAAAGCTTAACCAAACTTCCACTAAGTACAGCCTTTAATCACGCAATTGTCTGGGCCATGAAAGACACAAATGAGTATTGGATAGACGCTACAAATTTTTCAAGTTTTGCTGGTGGTATTTATGAAGACATTATTGGCAGAACCGCACTCGTTCTTGATCCTGTAAAAACCCAACTGAAGGAGGTTCCAAAGGCAAATCCGGCTGACTCCTGGCTCCTTGAAGAAAGGAAAATTACGTTTACAACGGAGGGAAGAAAAAAAGAAGATGTTATTTCGAACTGGAATGTATTAAAAAAATTCACAGGAAGGGCCGCTGTTTTTGTTACTGGTGCGGGCCTTATGATTTCAAAAGATACTATTGACCATCTTATTCTCACAAACCTTACGCAAAGAAATCTTATAAAGTGGTACAAGATTGAAGATTATGATTTAAGCGAACGAATCGTTAAAGATATTGAGTTTAGAATCAAACTAAGTGAAAAATCATCTTCGTGGAGGACAAGTGCAGGTTGGGCGTATGTGCTTCCAAGTATTGGCGTTGGCGCGGCATTAAGTAATATTGAAACAGATAAAAGGGTTTCTGATCTTTTTTTAGGACAACCAAAAACAAGCCAAAGGACGATTGATCTTAATGATGTTGAGCTTGTTGGTTTGCCGCCTAAGGGATGTATGCTTAATTATCCATGGATTGATTTAACAAGAAGGATAGAGTTAAAAAAAAATGGGATCAGAATAGTTGATATACACGTACTTAAGGCCACACACTTAAGCAGGTTTGATTACAATACTGATAAATTCAGACGCTTCCAGGAAGAATTACAGCGTTGCTATGAACGGGTTGCGGTTGTTTATGAACTTAAGAATTAAAATTGATTACCGTCTTAAAATAACAACTCAGGTTTATCCCAGTTACACCCGGCATGCTGCCTGATTCACTTACTTTTTTCATACATGGATTTGTTTGTTTTTACCTTCGATTAATGTGTTTGTGAACGAGAGAGCGGGTTAACGTGAGGGCTTGTGTTAGATGTTCACCACATAAAACCACTAAAAAATGGTGGTACAAATACACTTTCCAACTTGAAGCTACTTTGTAGTGGGCATCATAAACTTGAGCATTTGTAAGAGCGGGGGCTTAAACAATATATCCCCGCAGTCGTGCCGCACTTCAGATTTGAAATCGGGCTTTAGAATAACGCAACCTTTTGATATTGTAAGATATTATTACCAAAAATCATACAGCCATTTTGTATTGCACAGCGTCAGAGGGCGTGGTATCACTCTCATTTGCTTAATATTCATAATAAATGTTTTTTTGAAAGGTCCAGTCATGAAAAGTAAATGTTTTGTTTTAGTAGCGGCATTGTTTCTTACAACTAATGCATATTCATCTCAATACCTTGATTTTTTTATAAATTTTAATTGTGAGGAAGGAAAAATAACTGGTCTATCTGATGAGATCAGGATTGGTTACACACATGGCTCAATAAATCTTGAAAACAAGGATTTACAGGTGCAAATTTCAAATGTTTTTATTAATCTTTCTGTTGTTGGTATAAAAGATTTTAGTAACAATACATATATTTTGATTGGTAACATTAATGAACAAATGATGGGTGATGTTGCAACAAAATGCATGATGGATTCAAACAACTATTCGTTTTCACTAGTTAGTATGAAAATAGATCTTGATCCAAAATATGGAGATATAACCCTTTTAGAAGAAGTGGATCAGGATTCATGTAAAATTATTGTGCCGTCTTATGATCCGGATTTATTTGAAGCACCACAGCTAAAAAAACAATGTAATGTTAAAAAGATTTTTACAATCAGAGACATGAGCGAAGAAATTAAATTAATAAAAAATGATGTTGTGCTTTTAGACTAAACTCTCTTGTGTTTAGCGATTAGGGCCGCTTTTTTACCAGTTAACCTTATGTCTGCCCGGAAAATTATAACCTAAACTTGTCATAATTTTTCCAGTTTGAGAGTTTGGGTTTTTAAGTATTTCAGAAGGTGAGCCTGATGCAATAAGATGCCCGCCAGCTTCACCACCTTCTGGTCCAAGGTCAATTATCCAATCTGCCTGAGCAATAATATCCAAGTGGTGTTCGATTAAAAGCAGACTGTGTCCACTTTCAACCAGATCCTGAAGAACGACGAGTAGTTTCTTGATATCATCAAGGTGCAAGCCGGTTGTTGGCTCATCAAAAAGATAAAGAAGATTACGTCTTGACTCGTTATCAAGGGTGGATGCAATTTTAAGCCGCTGAGATTCGCCCCCTGATAATGTCGTGGAGCTTTGTCCTAGTCTTAAATAACCAAGACCTACTTCTCGTAGTAAGCTCAATTTTTTTCTTAAGATTGGATTTTCGGCAAAAAGCTCAAATGCCTCGTCAATTGTGGTTTGCAGGATCTGATAAATGTTTTTATTTTTATATGTAACATCAAGTATCTGTGCCTTGAACCTTTTACCATCGCATTCTTCACAGGGTATTTTGACAGAATCCATAAAATGCATGTCAAAAGTTATTTCGCCTTCACCTTTGCAGACCTGACAGCGGCCACCATCAACATTAAATGAAAAATATTTGGGAGAATATCCGTTTCTGATTGAATGAACCTGGTTTGCAAAAATTCGGCGAATTTCATCCCACGCTTTAAGATATGTTGCAGGGTTTGAACGGGAATTTTTTCCAATAGAGCTTTGATCAAGAAGCAGAACATCTGAAATATTTTCCGCCCCGTAAATACGTTCAAATACGCCAGGGGTGTTGGTGGAGTCAGGATAAAATAATTTTTTAAGTGCAGGGTAAAGTGTGTGATGTATTAGTGTGCTTTTGCCGCTGCCAGATACCCCCGTTACAACTACAAACCTGTTAAGTGGAATTTCAACATCAATATTTTTTAGATTATGCGTCTTGCATCCGGTTATTCGCAAACTTTTTCTAGATGGAGTGGGGCGGGGTTTGTTTGTTCTTGGGAGCTCAAATGCCCCAGAAAGGTATTTTCCTGTCAGTGAACCTTTGGTTTTAATTATTTCATTTTTACTTCCTTGTGCAATTAGTTCACCGCCATTTCTGCCGGCCCCTGGACCCAGCTCAATAATGTGGTCGGCAGCGTTCATAACTTCAAGATCGTGCTCAACAATAACTACAGTGTTACCTTGTTGCCTTAGGTCCTCAAGAACCGTGATGAGTCTTTTTGTGTCTGCAGCATGAAGTCCAATTGATGGTTCATCTAGCACATATAAGGTATCGCAAAGGCCGCTTCCCAGTTGTGTTGCAAGATTAATTCTTTGGTACTCACCACCGGAAAGAGTTTTTGTCGGGCGCGAAAGTGATAGGTAACCAACCCCAACGGCGTTTAAAAAACTAAGCCTTTTATCGATCTGTTCAATCACATCAGTGGCAATTTTTTTATCATGCTCAGAAAATTTAAGTTCCTTGAACCATGTGTAAGTGTCTTTTATGGGGAGTGCTGAAATTTGAGCAATGTTTTTATTATCAATTAGTACTTTCAGTGCATGTGGATTTAATCTGTTGCCATTACATTTAGGACAAATAACCTGCGACTGATAGCGCCTTATAAATACACGGACATGAATTTTATATTTCCACTTTTTAAGTTCCTCAAAACAAGCAAGGATGCCATTGAAACTTTTATCTTTAGGGTCACCCTCCCATAGTAGTTTTTTTTGGCTAAGAGTAAGCTCCGAATAGCGCTTGCCTATTGAAATTCCGTGACGCTCTGAAAACCTGAAAAGAGCTTTTTCCCACTCCGTAGCAGACGGTTTTGTAAAAGGATCAATGGCACCGTTTTTTAGCGTTTTTGTCGGATCAGGAACCAGAAGTGATTCATCAAGCTCCAGATTATAGCCAAAACCACTGCAGTTATCACATGCCCCGATGGGATTGTTAAAAGAAAAAAGCTGCGGCTCTGATGTTGGGTGTGTATAGCCGCATTCAATACAGGAAAATGTATCAGTGAATGACTTAAGGATTTCTTCTTCCAAATCAAAAAAAGAAATATTACCGTGCCCCAGTCTGAAAGCCTGTTCAATTGAATCAAGGAGTCTTGTTTGTTTTGATTCATCAAATTTTGCGGGTATTTTAATCCGATCAACTATAATATAAAGAATGTTTTTTGATATTGCGCCTGCCGGAATGCTTTTAACATCGTTTGGATCTTCCAGGCTAAGGGTTTTATAGGTTTTTTTTGACTGAAACAGGATTCTTGAAAATCCCTGCTCCCGAAGTAATTGTAAAATTGTATTTTGCCGTTTTGCGGAACCCGTAAGGGGTGCGAGAAGATAAATTTTTTTGTTAATTAACGTTTTTTTTGTCCAGTTAAGTATCGATTCCGGGTTCATAATTTTAATTTCAGAATTACATTTCAGGCAAAAGGATTTTCCCACTTTTGCATATAGAACACGAAGATAATCGTAAATTTCCGTTTGTGTGCCAACACTGCTTCTGGTGGTTATAACGGGATTTCTTTGTTCAAGGGCAATAGCGGGCGGGATGTTAAAAATATCATCGACATCGGGTTTTGGCATTTGCTTAATAAATTGCCTGGTATATGTAGAAAGACTTTCAATGTAGCGCCTTTGCCCCTCGGCATAGAGCGTATCAAATGCAAGCGAACTCTTACCGCTTCCTGAAACACCGGTAACAACTGTGATTTTATGACTTGGAAAAGAAACATTAAGATTTTTTAAATTATTTTGTTTTACCCCTCCAAGTATAATTGGGGGTTTTTCCATATATATTTGTGTTAGTTCTTTTGTTCTCCTTGGCAAGTTAGATTAAAACTAAAATAATACTGTTTGTTCACAGTATCATCATCTTCCAAAATTGGTGCCCCCGGCCCTAAGTACATAATTGCAATTTCGTTGTCGACTTTTGCCCAGATAAAAGATGCATTAGAGTCAGTTGTTATTGTAACACTGGTGCAATAATCTGGCAGGGAGAAAAAACTTGTTGAAAATGTTCTTGTGTTAAATGAGTGTGTGCCCGTTGCAATTGGTGTTTTGGGTGAGGCCGGAATAAAAAAGTATTTTGTATGTTTATTTTGAAACGATAGCCAGTAGTTTAGAAAATCTGTTAAAATACTTTTAATGTCGCTACCCATTACTGTTTCAAGGCGGCTTATGTCTGATGGGTCGGTGGGGTTTTGCTGAATATGAGAAAGTTCATATAAAAATTGATTTGGTACCTCATATTTTGAAAACAGATAATCAACAAATAACGAAAGGGCGCCATAACTTAAATGTTTGTTTGTGCATAATAGGGGCCTTGCTGGATGGGCCACAAATCTTGATAGAAGCCCCTGGTCTGTGGTGTAGCCTGTTGCCAGCATTGCACCTTCACCGATCAGTTCGCTTAGCCAAACAGATTTTTCGGGCAAATAGGCGGTTAAAAGATGCGTGAGTTCATGTGAAATAATTCCAAGCAGATCAGATTGGTTCCAATTGCGAAGTGTGTTTATATAAACCATATTTTTTTGATTGGAAAATTCGTTGTATTCTGATGCCTCGCTTGGGGTCATCTGGTCAAAAAATCTGAAAAAACCGTCAAACCCTGTGTTTCTGAAATTTCGCATAGGAGTTAAAAGTACTGCAAATTTTCCGTTAGATGGTTTGCCGCCGGGATTTTCCGGTAAATTATCAAACATTGAAATTAAAATTGGTAAGATGCCAAGATCAGGATTTGTTGAAAGCTCGGGAGTGGAATATAAAAGACCATCTGTTAATGTTGGGATGAGGGTTTCATCAAAATTTTCGTTTGTACTTGCTCTTTCATCAAGGAATATTTCAAGGGCGCCATCACTAAGCGCGAGGGGTGCGCTTACGTTAATGGTCGCAGGCGGCATTACGCCTAGATCCCAGGTATAAAAAATATCTGCTAGCGCGTTTGATAAAAATAAAAAACTGCATAAACAAAAAAACACTATGAATTTGTATTTTGATTTAATCATTAACTGCTCCTGATTTAGTACTTATGAAAAGACCCCCTGAAAACGTGGTATATGTAAAACTAGACGTTACCAAATTTTTAAGGGTTTTGTGGCCAAAAACTACAAATTTAGAAATAATATGTTTTTTTATTTTAACATTGGGCTTTTGTGTGGGCTTAGTTTTTAAGTGAAAATTTGTTAAAACTTATGTGTTTTTGTCGGGTGTAAAAAAAATAGATACCCATTTACGGCTGGGAGCAGTGTGACACCGCCCATAACTATTTGATAATAAAGAGCAAAAGCTTATTGTGTTTTTGGCATGTGCCTTGCTTAAGTGGTTCTCGATATTCATAAAGGGGTCCGGCGGCATAAAATTGTGTGTCGTGGGCCCCCTGAATTAACAACATTGCTTAAAGGAGGTTTTAAGCAGAAAAATATACGAATAAAACTCACTTGCCATATATGTGGAAAAAAGTTGAAGCTGATGTTTTAAAACGCGCTTGTACGTTTTATGATGTGTTGCAGTTGTATGTCAGATGGGTTTTTGTGAAAATTTGTTGAAGTGGAAGTTGATTTTACAAAGGAGTAAATTATGATGAAGCAGAAAAAAAGAAATGCAATATTTGTTGGCGCCGTTAGTGGACTTTTAAGTGTGTCTCTGGCATTTGGTGCATTACCATCCCATAAAAGTAATGTTGTGATTTATCAGAACCTTTCGGATATTCGTGTCACACGCCAGAAAGAGTTAAGTTTTGATAATGACATAGCGTATTTATCGCGCCTTGAGAATAAAAAACGTTTTTCAGAAGACTTACCTTTAATTAAGGTAAGGCACAAACACAAACGTCTTAGTGCCCCTTTAAGTCGTGTATCTAAAATGAAATATTCCTATAATAGCAACAAAACAAAGCCTAATAACTAAAACAAATAGTACTGGTTTTTAAGTTTTATTTTGCCTGAACTGCATTTTGCCCACAATTAGCACTATGCGCTTTTTTATAAAATGTGTGTGCACTTCACAGCATTTTTTAAGGCACAAGTGTTTTTTGTGGGCTTCGTTATTTTTAAAATCAACAGTTTTTTTTGTGTGTTATTTGCTCATGTCTACGTGAGCATTTGCGGCCCTATGCTGTTAAATAAAAGAACTTCCAGCTTATTTTTTTGATGGAAAATCAATATTAAACACTTTTTGTTTTGCATTAGGATCAAGCGTTTCATCCACACGCTTTAACTGAGAGCGTTTTTTTGATTTTGTCCTACTTGGAGAAATACCATCTTGATTGGAAGGCGCACCAGGGGCCGTTGAAACTGGTGCTATGGCTTGTTGTTTTGTTTTTGTATCTTCTTTTTTAATGTATTTTCCAAAGACTTTATCTTTTGTCTGCTTTTCGGCTTTATTTAGGTTTTTTATGGCAGGCATTATTGTTTGTTTTCTGAGTTTTGCTTTTTCCTGCGGTGACATTTTAGGATTATCTGTTGTGGCCCTGTAGTACTTGGCCTGAGCTTCATCAAGCGCGTTGTCGGCATCTTTTACTGGCCCTGCAAAATGTGGATTTGAAATAATTAAAAACATAAAAAAACATAAAAAAACTATTATTTTTGAATTTATAGATTTAATTTTTGCCATAATAACCCTCCCTTAGCCATAAAAGTACATTACTATTGTCAACTATTTTTTCCTATATTACAATATAAAAATTAGGGGGTAAATTTAACTCATATTTTTTATTCAGCTTATATGCGCCACGAGTCATACGCGTTGTAGTGATTTGTTTTTAGGCTGCATACAAAATCTGAGTTAAAATACAATTATAAGTAAGTAGGGGGAAATATGATCCAAAAGAATATATTAGGATTTTTTTGTGCCATTTTAGTTACATCATTTATTGAGTGCGCGTATGGTGCAAGGCCTTCTTCAATTGCTTTGCCATGCAAAAGCGGCGGGAATAGCAGCGCAGAGCTAGCACTTAGGGATTGCGGCACCGTTAAGAGTGTCGTTACGGATAACGTTACTGATAGAGTTAAAACGTATATTAAATACCTCTATGAGGGTAAAATGCTTAGTTTTAAGCGGACTAAGGATAAAGATCACCCGGTTGGAATTCCGTATGAAACTCCATGTAATTTACTTAAAGGGCGCTTTAACGGTTCTATGAGAGAAGAGACTGTTAACCATAAAGGTAAAATTTGTGGTGCATTTACAAAAGTCGATATTGATGTAAGCAGAACTGGTGACGTTGATGTTGAAATTAAAGGGATTGGTAGCAGAGAATATGCATACATGAGGGGGGGACTTGTCCAGGCGTTCACACACTATTTTTTGACAGTAAAAGAGGAAATAAATAATAAACGATTAAATTTAACATCAACCCTTTGCAGAGAAATTGGGGACGATTACGTTAAACTATACAATAAAAGAGTTAATGTTGTTAAGAAACTTAATCCAAGTGCAGTGTCAATGGATGACTGCAACCACAATGCTGATCAGACGCAACAAACCGCGTGCCAGTTGAAAAGAATTAACAGATTAACTGAGGCAAGTTTTTCATACCTTGCAATTTGTGAAATTTTTAAAAGAGCAACAAGTTCACACAGAGTGGAATTTAAAGATGAAGCGGGGCTTAAAAATATTGAGGCAGGGATTCAGGATATTGGAAAGGCCATTGAAAGTAAGTGTAAAGACAAATGCGATACAAATTCGAATAAAGCAGATGCGGCAGCAGGTGGGCACAAAGGTGAAAAATGCGCAAATAAATGTGTTGAAAACGAACTACCTTCAAGAGTTAATTCTTTTTTTGAAAACATGTTAAAAAAGCTCTGGCCAAAAACAGGTGATTCACGATCTTTTGGTGGAAGGGGTGAGCCTACCCCTTTTAATGCCACGTTTGCTTTTTTTGGCGTGATTTCTTTTGGTGGATTTTTTAGAAGAAGGTCAAACACCAGAAATATAGAAAAAAATTGTAATATCTTTTTAGTCATTGTTCTTGTGGGGTATATGGCTCTTGTTTCCGCTTGTTCTGGCCGGGTAAGTCTTGGTGGTGGTTCTGGTATAGAGTTAAACTGTGTTGAGTGGAGCAGTTTTATGCCGCTTGAGGATGATGGTACAAGAAAGGGGCAGGAATGGTGCTGCAGTGATTTGGCTTACAATAGAAAAGATAGCACTGACACTTATGATATAGAAAGAGACGATTCTGCAGCCTCACTTATAGCAAGAGGCGCCACCGTGTATCAGATAGCTGATAAAAAATGCGAAGGTCTGGGAGTTCCTTATTACGGTTGTGCTCCTATCAATAAAACTTCAGTGGAGGCTGCGCCGGGTTCTCTACCCACACATTGTTGCCCAGAAGATAATCAGGCTGCAATAGATTATTACAACGCGATGACGGAATGGGGATATAACGCCATGACGAAGGAAGCGTGTGCTGAGTTTTTAATGGTTGAGGAATTAACTCCAGAAGGTGGTAGCTCTATTGATCCAGGTGTTCCGGAGCCTCCAGGTGGATCAGTTCCTCCTGATGAAATTATTGAAGAACTTTTTAGCCAGGGCTTAGGCGCAAGTGGTGATGCGGTTGTGGGGCACGGCTCTTTGGGTGAAGCTGCCGCAACAACAAGTGGCGGACTTTTTGGTGGAGGAAAACCAATAAGTGACCCTAATGGTGGCCTTAGTGGTAGTGACGGCCCACCTAGCTCATCAAAGAATGTGAATAACACAAAAACAAATAAAAATGGAACTAGTGGTGGTGGATTTTCAGGTGGAGTAGGGGCCGGTGGAAGTGGCTTTACACCAACTTCAACGGAACCTGATGCTATGGATGCCAAAATTGCGATGAGTGCAGCTGGCAGCGGCGGCTTTGCAAAAGAAGCAGATAGTTCTTATTCTGGTTTGGCGAGTGGCGGCGCAAGTGGAACCCAGGGTAGAGGAGCGCCCGGTATATCGTACCAGACAGGCGAGGGTGAGCCTGGAGAGGGTGTTGATGAGGGCCTGAGTTTTGGTAATGAGCCTCTGGATGGTGATATGTTTGACCCAAGGGCATCTGATGACCCTGAGGATTATTTCACACGAGTTGGACTTGAGGATAGTATTTTCAAAATTGTTGAAAAGAAATATCGCGAGAAAAACATTCAGTGGATTAACGATAAACTTAATAACAAATAATATTTAAACTAACTGGGCCCGTGCCGGCATGGGCTCTTAATATTCGATAGTGTTTGGAATATCACTTCCATCCAGTGCTTTTTGTGCGGGCTCGGTTTTGGGCACAGCGGTTTTTTGGCCCGGGGTCGTGCCGTATTCAATTACGCGCTCAATGTCTTTGCCGTCAAGAGTAAGACCCTTGGTTTTTGGGTAAGTATTTGTAGTTTTCTTTTTTGAAGGTTTTTCTTCTTTTTTTGGGGGTTCTTTGTCTATGTCCTTTTTAATTGTTTGCGTGGCACTTTCAATATTTGAAAATGAGGCTGATATTTTTTTTAATGTATTTTTGTCGTATTTTTTGGCCTTAAGATCGGTTTCACTTTGTTTAAGTTTTCTGTCCGATTTTTTTAGATCCTTAACATCTTTTATGCCGGCTTTTTTTTGTTCTTCTTTGTGTTTTTCGTTGATTATGTTTGTTATCATGTTTTGTGCAGGAGCAAGAAATTGCTTTTTAAGTTTTTCAACATTCTCGGGTGTTCTTTGTTTTGGTGGAAGTTTGTCGTAGGCGTCGTAGAATTGTTTCCTTGAGCTTGCAAGCTCAGAGCGAGCTTTTAATAGATTATCATCCAGAGCATGAGCGGGTTTTATGGGAGAAAAAAAAGGTATTATAAGTAAAGATGGAAAAAATAAAACATATAATAACAATGAGTTAGAAGGTCTGTGCCCAAATAACCGAGCAAGCTTGTCAAGCATAATAAAATCCTTTATACTTATTAAATATGCCAGGAAAATAGGGGTATTTCCAGTTTTATCTTTTTTTGTGCTTTTGTTTTATTAAGGGGGGGAAAATGATTAACTCAAATAAAAAATTATGGATCTTTGGCACCAGTTTAATTTGTCTTTTTTTTACTTTTCCAGTTTTATCAAATGCTGACGATATAATCGAAGAAGTAAAAATGCCTTGCGGTGCTAATTTAACCGACAATGCACCAGGAACAAAAATTACAGGTTGGAAAAGTGATTTATGGTTAAAAGCCTGTAGTGACCCGGTGCTAAATACAGATATTGAGTCTGCAATTCGCCACCATGTTGAAACTTACATTACAGCTTTTTATAAGGGTGTTGATCTTTCTATTAAAGAAACTACGGATAAAAACGACCCTAAGGGTGAAAAGGTAATAACACCAGTTTGCAACCCACTAACAGAGGGTCCAACTGATAAAAACCCTATAAATGAAAGTTGTAATAATAAGGCGCAGTGGACATATTTTCAGGTTTCTTATCAGGACCCAAAAATACTTGTTAATATA
>CAZQUK010000069.1:0-12033 GCA_964596435.1 uncultured Oligoflexia bacterium | reverse complement strand
AACCCATCTGTGCAATCAGGGGGGGGCTTTATGAAACGAATAGTATTTATTTTAATTGTGGTATCACTTGTTAGTGGGATTAGTTTTTTATCAACAAGCTGTGGAAAAACTGAGGGCCAAGCTGTTTTGGGTTGCAAGATGGCAGATAAATGGAAGACCGTTCAGGATTTTCAGTACCAGATTAAGGATGAAAAAGATTCAAAAGCATTAGGCATTATTGCAACAAAAGATGGGACACTTATTGCTGTTGGTGCCGGTGCTGGTAACAGTACATGGCTAAGTGAAAACATCCATTTTATTATGCAAAAAAGCTACGATAAAGGCCTAACATGGGAAACAGTGGAAGAATCCCAATATGCGCCAGGATTCACATCAGTAACCACGACGTCAGTATTTGTTCAAAACGTTGGCGCACCAGAATCAACAATTCCCATTATTGAAGATAAAAACGGGTACCTTTATTACGTTTATGCCGCCCAAGATGGTGAACCTAATACAACGACTGGTATGGTAAATTCGCACTGGATAGTTAAAAAAAGTATTGATGGCGGGAAAACATGGGCAAAAATCGATGATTTTTTAGGAGATCATTCCCTTGGACATTCAGGTGCTTTCGGTGCAGATCCATGCAAGTATTCCCTACCTTACGATATTGCTGTTGATTCAAACGGATTAATTTTCGTTGTAGGAAATTCGTCCATTGCGAATGGCAGCCCTTGCTTCATACAAGATAATATTACTGGATGTAACGGTGCAGTTCTTTTTGTAAGAAAAAGCTCAAATGGCAGCCAATTTGATACTGTTTATCAATTTCAGGGTGTGGCCACAGGGATATCGGTAGGTACAGGAATCGGCATAGACTCAAAAAATCAAATTTTTATTTCAGCCTCTTCACAAGTTGGATCATACATAAATTGGATCACACGAAAAAGTAAAGATAATGGTGCAACGTGGTTTGCAGCAGAAGCCTACACTAACCAAGGTTCTCGCGGTTCTCAAGCAAGGGATATTTATATTGATAAAAACGATCACATTTATACCGTGGGTGCGGTAAATTTTAATGATTCTGCTTATAATTTTAAAAATGCTTTTTGGTCAGTTAGAAAAAGTATAGACGGCGGCACAACATGGGAAACTGTCGATAGATTTCAACTCGAAGATGGTCTTGATGCCAGAGCAATTCATATTACTGCCGACAAAGAGGAAAATATCTATGTTTCAGGTTACGCTGTTGCAAATGCCCATGGAGCAAGACAATGGATAGTAAGAAAGAGTTCCAATAAAGGACTCAACTGGCACACAATTGATAACTATTATGCCCACGACGGTCAAAATGCCACTGCAACATCCTTTACATCAGATAGCACTGGAAATCTTTATACCGCTGGATATGCATACGATGAAAACGGAAAAAGTCACTGGATAGTGCGAAAACTTGCGTGCGAATAATTTTCTTAACAAAAACGGAGGAAAATAAAAAATGAAAAACCTAAAACTAGCATCAGCACTTGTAATTGCAGTAATTGTAGTGTTTACAGTTGGTTCAATTGCAAGAGGCGCTGAGTTTTCTAAATCAATAACAAAGGCACCTGATAAAAAATCAGACAAAACCATTATACAAAACTTAACAGGACTAAATAACCTGCACGTTGAGGCTACAGGTTTTGCTGGATACACCGGCACATCAGTTACTAACGATGATTATGAAAAGCCAACTCTTGCCCAGGGTGGTGGTGGTATCACCGCAGGCTGGTGGTTCAATAAACTTGCTCTTGATATGGATTTACTCGTTGGTGTTACATCAGATTACAGATTCATTAACCAGTATAGCGATGTAACTGCAAATGTTGGAAACAGGCGCGGACACAGATGGAACATTGCGTCTTTAACACTTGGAACAAAATTACCAATTTTACAAAACAAAATTATTGTAAAAGGTGATTTCCAGTATTTTGGTGACTATGTACTTGAAAACACGACAGCACAGGGGGCAACACTTAAATACAAAAAACCAATGGGTGGACGTCTTGTTGGAATGTATCCAATTGAGCTTCCTATTATTGGCACAACTTATTTTGGTGCACACTTTGAATACCTTTGGTTTTCAAACCTTGAAGTTACGTCAACTGCTGAGGTCGCAAACGATGTTGAGCTTGGATCAAGCTTATCCGTCTGGGACGCGGGCCTTAACGTTTCATACATGTTTTAGGTTTGTAACTTAAATAAATTCTCTTTGGCCCCTTAAATACGGATGATATTTAAGGGGCTTTTTAATAAAAATATTTTTTACTATTATCAGCTCCAATTTCCACGGGTAACTGTCCAAGCAAAAGAAAGAAGGAATTATTCATGAAAAAAATTCGAGGCCTATTTTCAGTAATTATTATTTCAATATTCACAGTATTTGCATTTCAAGGATGTGGAGAAAAAGGTGGAGAGGCGGTTGTTAACTGCAAGCTTGCCAAAGAATGGACGACCGTTCAGGATTTTCAGTATAAAAGCCAGACTCTTTATTCCGGGGCACTTGATGTTACAACAGATTCAAAAGGCACAATTTATGTGGCAGGATTCGGTGCCGATGATGATAGTGGTACGGGATCTGAAAAATCAACCGTTATTCAAAAAAGCACCGATGGTGGATCAACCTGGGAAACAATTCGCCAGAAAATTTTGCAACAACAGATATGTATCAAGGATTTTTAGGTCTTGCTGTTGATAAAGAAGACAATGTTTTTTATGCAACAGGTGGGCTTGATGCTGCCGGAAATGCAGGATGGGTTGTTAGAAAAAGCGGGGATGCTGGTTCTACATGGACGACAATCGATAATTACCAAAGTACTGGCGGTTCATCAGCTGCTTCTGCTATAGCAATTAGCCCCATAAATGGTGAAATGTACACAGTTGGTAATTCATCTATTGGTGGCAATTATAATTTTTTTATAAGAAAAAGCAGCGATAAAGGAACAACATGGAAAGATGCAAAATCATACTTGGGTGGCGCAGCAATGGCATATGCTTTAGCTGTTGCGGTTCATCCAACCAGAGGATATGCAGTTGCATCGGGGTTTACATATGATGGTAGCACATTCCGTTGGGCCACATTAATAAGCAGGGACGGCGGAGGGGCTTGGGAGGTTGTAGATAGATATCAATATGGCGGCACACACGCAATTGCACACAATATTTACATAAAAGAGCCAAATACAATTTTTGTTGTGGGAACAGATAGTGGTGCAACAACCTGGGTAATTAGAAAAAGCGTAGATGGTGGCTTAAACTGGCAAACCATATATCAACATCAGTACGTATCCGGGCAAGCTGCAAACGCTTATGATATTACCGGCGACACGCAGGGAAATTTATACACAATAGGTGGCGCGAAGGATGAAGCGGGTGAGAGAAGATGGCAAACACACGTAAGCACTGATGATGGTAACAACTGGACCTTAATTGATGATTATGTTTATACGGAACATAAACACTCAAGGGGAAAATCCATCACAGTCGATCCTTTTGGTAACTTATATGCTGCCGGACGCGGAACAGATAAAGACGGCTACACGCACTGGATAGTGCGCAAACTTGCGTGCGAATAATTTTAAAAGTGAACAATGTGTGCGTTGTGTGTGCCGTTTATTTTGCGCAAGCGCGCACATATTTTAATGAAGCGCGCATTTTATTCAGACTTATTTTTAAGTTTTTCTAAAAGAAGATCAGCGTTTTTAACAGAACGCAAAGTATAAAGGGCGCGGAAATAATCTTTTTCCCGTCCTTTAAAATCACCACTTGATCCTAACCGTCCCACCCTATCCTGGTAAACATGCGCAAAACAAAGTGCCGCGGCCACTGAAATATTAAAACTTGTAGTAAAACCATGCATTGGGTACGTGATTTCATAATCAGATCTATCTAAAATTTGGCGCGAAACGCCTGCGTGTTCATTGCCAAACACAAGCGCTGTTTTTTGTGAAAAATCAATATCGGCAATATCACAAGTGCCAGGGCCAATATATGTGGCACATATTTTATACCCATCAGCTTTTAAGTACTCAACACACTCAACTCCACCACCCCAACGTCTTATATCGAGCCATTTTTTTGCACCCGATGCACTTTTTCGTGCAAGTTTCATATCACCTGCATTTTCAATAATATTTAAGAAATGAAAGCCAAAAGATTCAGCGCTTCTAAACACAGCACTAATGTTACCCGCATCACAAAGCCCGTCTAAGACCGTGCAAACGGAATATGTGCGCCTTGATAAAACCTCATTAATACGTTTTTGCCTTTCTGGGGACACAAAATCAGTTAGATACTTAATAATTTCATAAGCTTCATACTCACAGCCCTTAATTTTAATTGCCGCACCTAGTAAAGAAAGTTTTTGTAGGTTTATAAAATCAATATTCATAAATGTTTATGGTGCGTTCCAGATAATCCATATAAGGCAATTCGCACTATCAAGTACTGTATATATTTAACCGATCTCATTATGAATAGGGGTTTTTTATGAGAACAGGTGTTTTTTCTATTCTAAGCCAATGTCTGGCCTGCCAATTATTATTAATATCAAGCACAAGTGTTATAGCCGCAGAGCAGTATTTAGAATCAAAAACCCCAAGCACGCTTCATAAAATTTATAACCTTAAAGTTGGCGGAACAAAAAAACAAATTAGCCTGCTTTTGGGGGAACCAAGTAAAACAAGTCAAGGCGAATGGATTTTTGAATTTCAAAACAAAGACACTCTTACTGTTTACTGGAACAAAGATGAAATTAAAGAAATTTACTACAGGCTATATTTGCCAACCGATGCGCAATTACTTATGCCCAAAAAAAAATATATTGAAAGACAAGCTCCAAAAGGGGATGACCATGTGCCCGCAACCCGCTGGCTTGGTGTGCCCGATCAGGGACAGCTTTGGCAAATTACATTAACAGGCGAGCTTGTAAGTTATCACCTTCAAAATAAATGGGAAAATAAAGCCAAAGGGAAAACACTTAATTCATTTTTATTAAGAACTGAGCTTAAAAACAAAAAAGAGGGCAAAAAATGATTAAAAAAGCCCTCATTCTTTGCTATACACTTTTACTTTTTTGGCAGTCCACAAGCTTAGCAGAAAACACAGTTAATTGCCCGAACTGTACCACCGCCACACCTGTTACAGATGCAACAATTACATTAAGCGCTGACCTTATTAAACCAGTTGAATGTATGCCTGAAGAACGGCTAATGGAGCTTGAGGCAAAAAATATTTACGAAGATGTTTTTTCTAATAGCGGAATAAATACATCACAAAATATTCATGGATTAAGTTTCATAGGAAAACAAAAAGAGCTTGATATTCTAAAGGACCTTCTGGACCCCGTGGCCCCATCAAATTTAAGATCGCTTACTGCTTCTTGCTACCCCAAAACAGTTCTGTGTGCACTTTCCTCAATGTATGGCAGCAAGGAGGCCGCTTACAGGGTACTGGCACTTGCCGGTAAAACTGGTTACCTACTAACGCTTAACCACCACAGGTTTGTATTTGACAAAGTAATTTATCCTCTTGCTCCATGGTCGCCAGGTGAAATTCGTTCACAACAAAAAACCATTATGGCGCTGCCAGAAAATTTTCAAAATTTACCCACACTAAAAAATTTTTACAACCTTGAAGAAGGGTATGCAATAATTGGACACGAAGATGCGGCAGCTATTGCAAAGTTGTCTGCAAATGCAAGTCAAACCAAAATAACTGGTGAAATACTTTTTCAACAAAAGACTACTACACCTCAAAAAACCATAGCCCATGAAATTGCACATCACATTGAATATTCTTTTATGTATAATGATAACCTCGTGCAAAGGGCGCAGAACCTTAAAATATTTGAGGACTTTAAAAATTTAAGCGGGTGGAAAAAACGCCCAATACCATTAAGTGGCAAACAGTTACCAAAAGATGAAGCGTATGAAAAAAACTCTAAAGCAAAATTTGTTACAGACTATGCACAAAAAACACCTTCTGAGGACTGGGCCGAAACGCTGGCCTTTTACACGCAAAACCCGGAAGTTTTATATTTAAGGGCACCCGAAAAATATAATTTTGTTAAAACACACATTTTTAACAATCAAGAATTCTGGCCAACCCCCGACTGGCCAGCCTTAAACGCCCTCATTAAGGAAAAAGGTGGTGAAAGTGCACTCCTTTTTGAATGCACAAAAAATATTTTAAATTCAACGCCAAGCTCTGCTAAAAATACTAATCTCATGTTTTGGGAAAAAAAACATGGCACTAAAAACCTGACCGTAGGTTATGAACCACAGGATTTTATAGTTAAAACCAGGTGTTTAAATAAAATCGCAAATGAATTAAAAAAAGCTCTGGCACAAAAAGATCCTGATTTTTGTAAATACAACCTTCAAAATCCAATTGAGGACACCTTAAAAAGTATTATCTCCCCACATTTGTCTTATATACTTAATAACGAAAATGAATATTATAAAAACGCTCAAGCAAAAAGAATTAGCAAATGCATTAACAAAAAGGACCTAAGGGTAATATGTTTAGCCGATGTTTCATTACTTGTGCAAATTGACACTTTTCCAAAAATAAAAAGCTTTAATAGTAACTCTAAAAACAAACTAAAACTTGAAATGTTAAGGCTGCTTCCCTACCCCAGAAAAAAAATATTGGATCATCTTGTGAATATTTCAAACCCAATTACGGCCCTTGCCAATTGTTTTGCAAATTTAGATATGATTTCTATAAGTAAAGGAAACACTTCTTACTGGTCAAAGATTGATCGCGATGGGATTACTTTACGTGGTGGCTACCCTCATCAGGCAAAAGGATGTGGGGCTGGGCTTGCAAGTTTTTTTGAAACCCAAGGCTATAAACTTAGCGACGAAATGCCCCCCCTTCAAAACATATCAGACACACACGCGCAATCTCTTTTTAAGGAATACCTGAAGGATAACGCTATGGTCTACTACATCCAAGGATTTGAAGAAGAGGTACTACAAAAATGGTCACAGGCTTTTAATCTTTGTTTAAAAACTCCATGCAAACTAAAAGCTGCGCGCGAATTACTTGAAAACTGGGCAACACGGCATGGACTCCCAACAAGTTCCATACCACCAGATATTGAAAATACATTTATTAATATTATTAAAACAAATGGAATAAATTAGATTTTACAAAAAATCAGGACTTGCTTTCACTCGTAAAAAACCCACCCATGCCAAGTGCAAATACAATAACCGGAAACGCCGCAAGCACATCAACAATGTAGTTATATCGCAAATAAATAACACCAATCGTCGATAAGGCAGCACAAATAACCGACGCAATTCCAAAACCAGTTAAATACCTAATGGCTAAAATTGCTGATAACCAAAACATTGCAACATACCCACTTGGAAAACTGTCCTCTAAAACCATTTTACTGTTGGTAATAAGTTCCATAAGAGGTTTTGCGAATAAAAGCCCTGAAAACTGATGTTCATACACATGCGAAAAAACAAGCCTAGGTCCAACCGATGGCACAAGAATATTCCCGACATAACACGCAATAAAGCCAAACGCCAAAATAGTACTCACACTTTGAAGCGCCACCCAACGCGTGCGTTCTTCATCCGTACCCCTTTTTGCAAAAATAAATTTAATAAAGAGCAAAAGAAAAAAGCCATACACAAAAAAGTAGTAACTTGCATGAGCAACCTGGAGTATTTCTGTTAAAATTCTTCCAGGAATAGCACTTGGATTTAATAACTCATGCTTATCTAACCAGAACGAAATCTGGCCATCAGGTAAAACCGTTCCCAAAAAAACTCTGTCAATTTCAGCCAGAGCCAGGTCCTTGGTTTCGGCATATTCGTTCATTATTACCTTGCCCGTCGTTGAAAGACAAAGAACCACCATAAGGGCAAAACCAATAATAAGAAGGGATTTACCGTAAATACTATCTGGCTGAAGTGCCCAGTTAACACACAAAAGGATAACGACAAAGGAAAGGACTATAGTCTTTTCAAACCCAATAATGCTGCCATAATGCCAAGCAAAAAAGGGCGTAAAAGCACATGACAAAAATATTGCCAGTAAAAAGCGCCATCTTGCTCTAATTAAATCAAATAAAAAATCGGGCATTAAAAAAAAATCCTTAAAATTTTTGCAAATAAACTATTTTAAGTTATTTTCTATTTGTTAAGCATATCTCAAAAATAGTTTTTTTCACAAATAAACAGAGAGGAAACACAAGAAAAATGCCAAAAAAAGCCAAAAGCACTCAAACACTCGCCCCCAAAGAATGGACAATACTTGCTCTCGGTGTTGGTATTGTTGTAGGACTCATAATGACGGCCGCAAATGTGTATTTAGGACTATATGCAGGAATGACCATATCGGCCTCAATTCCCGCTGCTGTGATCGCAATGGGTGTTTTTAGGGCAATAAAACGTAAAGACTCACTTCTTGAGAGCAACATAGTGCAAACTCTTGCAAGTGCCGGTGAATCGCTGGCCGCAGGTGTGATTTTTACGGTTCCCGCTATGATATTAACGGGTGTTTGGACCGAATTCAAATTTTGGCCCACCACATTAATTGCAATGCTTGGTGGTTTTTTAGGTGTAGTTTTCATGGTGCCACTTAGGCGCGAGCTTATACTGAAAAATAAGGAGCTAACTTACCCTGAAGGTGTAGCATGCGCATCTGTGCTTAGAGCAGGTACTGAATCTTTAGAAGCAAAACCAAACTCAAAAAGCGCCACCGGTCTAAAAACTCTGATTCAGGCGCTTGTTATTGGTAGTGTAATAAAATTTTTAGCCGCGGCTATGGGAATACTAAAAGGTGCCGCTGAATGGGGAACAACAATTGGGGCGCGCACATTATTTTTTGGTAGCGAGCTATCGCCAGCACTGCTTTCTGTTGGATATCTAGTAAATATTAGAATTGCAGTTTTAATTTTTATGGGAGGCGCAATTGGCTGGTGGGTAGTGCTACCTGTTCTTGAACTTCCTGAAATGCTTGGCACCCACGACCCTGTGGAGCTTGCCTATTCGCTATGGTCCACCCAGGTTCGTTATTTTGGTGTTGGTGCCATGATTATTGGTGGCATTAAATCAATAATTTCTGTTCGTCACGGAATTGGTTCAAGTTTTAAAGGATTAAGGGGTTCTACAAAAACAAGAAAACAAGCAACGGAACGCACTGATCAGGATATGTCGCTTATGTCGTTAGGTGTACTTTTTATTATTGCAATCTTAGCACTACTTGGACTTTATAAATCTTTGATTGGTACTTGGGGAATTTCAATTCTAACTACTTTTATTATGATAATCGCCACTTTTATATTTGTTGCGGTTTCTAGTTACATTGTAGGTTTAGTTGGAAGCTCAAATAACCCTGTTTCTGGAATGACCATCTCGGCCCTTCTTGGTACTGCTGCACTTTTTTTGGTTTTTGGTTTTGAAGGAAAATCAGCCATTCTTGCAACTTTAGGTGTTGCCGCAGTTGTTTGTTGTGCCGCTTGTACTGCAGGGGATTGTTCGCAGGATTTAAAAACCGGATCAATAGTTGGGGCAACACCAAGGTATCAGCAACTAGCGCAGTTAATTGGTGTATTAATTCCAGCATTCGTGATCGCACCTGTTTTAACATTACTGCACCACGCATACGGAATCGGTGTTGGACTTAAGGCCCCGCAGGCCACTCTTTTTGCAAGCCTCGCGGAAGGACTTTTTGGCCAGGGGAGCATACCGGTTGGGCTTGTAATTAAAGGAATGATTTTAGGCATAGTGTTCTGGTGTGTTGATGCATACTTAGAAAAAAGAAAAACAGAGTTCCGCTTGCATTTGATGCCAATTGCTGTTGGAATTTATTTACCGCTCTCACTTTCGGTTCCAATTCTACTTGGTGGAATTTTAAGATGGGCAGTTGAGCGAAGTAGAAACAAAAAAAATACCGCAATTGAGGTTCATACAGATACAGGCATTCTTTTAAGCTCAGGCTTAATTGCCGGCGAAGCAATTATGGGCATTCTTGTGGCACTTCTTATTTACTTTAAGCTTGATCTTAAAGTTTTTGTTCCATCTGAGCCTATACATACCATTTTGTCTGTGCTGGTATTTGCAGGACTTATAGGGTTTATTTATAAGAAAAAATAACCAAGCACCCATAGTAACGCCGTGTGGCTAAATAACAAAAGAGCACAAAAGCGCCAAAAATATGTCATAAATCTTTATAAAAACATGTAGTTGAGTTTTTTAGTCTTTAATATTCTCACCCAAAAAGTCGATCTGTATACAAGCGGCGGAGGAGTAAAAATATTTTTTTTTCTTCTTTCGCAAAGTAAGGAAGACCAAATATGTTGTCAGTAATTGGAGCCATAATAGTTTTACTCAGCGTTGTTGGTGGATTCATCCTTGAAGGTGGAAACGTTGCAGTTCTGGTACAACCCGTTGAGTGGTTAATTATTGGTGGCGCCGCCGGTGGTTCTCTTATTGTGGCATGCTCCCCCTCACTACTTAAACAAGTAATTCATCAAATTATTGGTGTTTTAAAACCATCAGGACTCGATAAAGCCGGTTACCTTCAACTTTTACTTTTACTTTTTGAAATTTGTAAAACAGCAAAACTGAATCCTCTTTCTCTTGAACCCCATATTGAAAACCCGGAGGAAAGCGAAATTTTCAAACGCTACCCAATGATTTTAAAAAACCACCACACCGTCGATTTTATTTGTGACACCTTAAAAGTCCAAATCAGTGCCGGTATGAGTCCTTATGACCTTGAAGAATTAATGGAAACGGATATTGAAACCTTACACGCTGAGGAAGCAGGAGCCCCTGAAGTTGTGAACCGTATGGCGCAAGCTGGCCCAGGTCTTGGTATTGTGGCCGCCGTTATGGGCGTTGTTTTAACCATGGGTAAACTTAACCTTGGTAAAGAGGTTATCGGTCACTCTGTTGCTGCAGCTCTTGTTGGAACTTTTACAGGTATTTTGCTTTGTTATGGTTTTTTAGAACCTCTTGCAGCAAGAATGACGCTTGGAAATAGTGCAAACGGACAACTTTTAAGTGTTGCAAAAATTTGTCTTCTTGCTTATGCAAAAAACTGTTCACCAAAAGTTTGCGTAGAATTTGCCCGCAGAACAGTGCCAATGGAAACAAGGCCGACTTTCTCAGAAGTTGACGAAGCAACATCAGCCGCTGGTAAACAACAGCAGGCTGCATAAAAAAGGATTTATTAGGTACCACACATGGACGAAAAACAACCTATAATAATTAAAAAGAAGAAAGGTGGTCATGCAGCGGCCCATGGTGGTGCGTGGAAAGTTGCGTATGCAGACTTCGTGACCGCTATGATGTGTTTCTTTTTGGTTATGTGGCTAATGGGTTCTGATGAAGAAGTTAAAGCTGCTATTGCCCATTATTTTAATCAGCCAAACACTCCTTACGAACAGGGTGGCGACCCGGAATCACAGTCTGTTTATCCACTCGGCGATAAGGAAGGCTCAGGGGACGATATTCTAAATGGTCTTGATGGCCTGTTTCCTGAAGATCTGATTGAACGCGCAGTCAAACCCGTTTTAACACCCGAACAAAAGCAAAGAAGAATGGCCGATGAAATTTTAGATATTTTAGAAGGCGATGCGTTTAATGTGGACGTTAATCCTAACTTTGTAAGATTTGCCATACCGGATTCAATCCTTTTTGAAAAAGAATCAAGCAGACTTACGTCAAATGCAAAATACAAACTTGATAAACTAGCAAAGCTTTTCAATGAATTTGAGGGTTATATAACGATTGAGGGTCATTCAAATGAAGTACCAGTTAACTCAAACCATTATCTTGATAACTGGCAGCTGTCATTTTCAAGGGCCGCATCGGTTATGAGTTATTTTGTACAAAAGCATAATGTTTCAGAAAAGAAACTTTTCCCAGTGGCAAGCGCCGGAAAAAAATCGGCAGCTTCAAACGCAACGGCCGAAGGAAGACAAAGAAACCGTCGTGTTGAAATTATGCTAAGCTTAATTAAACCTGCATTTTAGTAATT
>CAZQUK010000068.1:0-12041 GCA_964596435.1 uncultured Oligoflexia bacterium | reverse complement strand
CTTCTACCCGTGAAATGAATTGAGCGGTAAAATGGAATTGTATGCGGATTAAGGTGCGCACTATCGGGCGGCACAACGGCCGACTCAAGTTTCCTAATGAAGGTGGCTTCTGTCATAGAACTTCTTGTTGATTGTTTTAAAAGTTTTTCAAGTGCTTGTTTGAAAATTTCAACATCAACAAGCGTATTTAAGGACCTGCTTGGCTTAATATTAACCGGCATAACAATCATTTCGTCCTTCAAAAACTTTATAACCCTAAGCACATCAAGAACTGTGGGCGCCACAAAACGGACACCAACTCTGTCAAAAATCTCCTCTGGCGAAAGCTCCGGCTTAAAAAGCAATTTGATAATTGTTGAGTCCCTGGATTTTTTTGCTTTTGTTTTAAACTCAACAAGCTCCACCCTGTTTTGATCATTAATATTGTTGCATAAAAACAATTTTCCCTCATCGTCCCTGTGAATAACCTTATAAAACCTGTCAAAAACCTGTTGTTGAATATCGCTAAAATATCTGACACGTAAATCCTGATCAATATGGCTGATTGTGTGCATTACACGCAAAATACTGCACGCCCAACTACGAAGGTTTTTTCCCTGCTTGTCTCGCATTTGCCCCGGATAATGCATACACGCCATCAAGAAAAGTTCGCGCACATCCCTTAATACCAAAATCTTTCTTGGAATTTCAAGGAGCAAACCATCTGGGTTTTCGGGGCATAAAAAATACTTTCGAATAAAATTTAATGCTTCATGAAAGTGCCCAAGGACTTCTGCTTTTTCTATCGGGTCCTCAAGGTCGTACCCATAACTCAAAATAAACCTTGTTGCCTCTTCTTTGTCCCTGACAGGAAAGGCAACATTTCCGTCAATAGCGGACTTACCGCTTATTACAAGGTCGAGTATGTCCCAACGAAACTCGAATTTTTTTCTGATTTTACTGACTGAAACTCGCATATCTTAATTGAAACTTAGCTCACTCAATTATACAAGGGCAACACTAAAACAGTGGCGCGTCGCACAAACTTGAGGTTATTTGTATATGTGTATCACGCTCTTTGGACCGAAAATATTCTGTTCAATACTTATAAATTGTATTTGGATCTTATTTTTTCACTAAATTTAATAAGTGCTTCTTTATATTTATCCAAATAAGGACTTGATTCACCACCGTTCATTTCAACAGCTGCATTTATGGTACGAACTTCTTGTTCAATTTTGAGAGCAATTGTCTGCCTTATATGTTCATTTGCCTGGGGGGATGAAACAATTAACTCTGCCAGATCAAAGGTGTTATCAAAAAACAGACCGTCACTAGAATACAAACTCGTTATTTTATATAAAACATCTTGGTTAAGTTTTTTAGATCTTACAATTTTTATGAGCAAATCTTTATAATTACTTTTTTTATACCCGCTTTTGTCAACTAAACCAACAACCTCCAAAAAAACAGCGGTACTGGCGCTATTATGCTCAAGCACGCCGTTAATGTATTTTTGTTTTTCCTCATCGTTATAGATCCAAGTGTTATTTTTGATCAAACCAAGCACCTGCACCAAAACTTCTGAAGTTACAATTTTTTTGTAGGGCGATTTTGGTTCAAAGTTCAAAACTCTATCTAATATCTTTTTTTCCAGATTCTTTTGTGTTGATATTTTCTGCATGGCTCCCAAAATATATTCAAGTGTTTTTGAATTAATCTTTTTTGATTCACTAATTTTCAAAATTATTTCTTTTGTATCGCTTGGGTTAATTTTATTTTCATTGTTTTTAACTGCCGCAAGCACCCCTTGGAACACATCATTATCCTGTGTGTTGTTAAGTATGGTTCTTAGAACAACACCAGAACCCAAAATACCGGTTTTAGATTTTCCCATTGCAAATGCAACTGAACTTAATATTTTATCTTTAGCTTTAAATTTTTTTGCGTCCGCAACAATTTCTTTAAATAATGCACCAATAAAAGAGGGATTCACCCCAATTTCATTATCGCCAAGCAGACCAACCATCTCAAAAAGTGTGTTTTCGCTAATTACTTTTTCACCTTTTGGGTTTTTTGCATAAAAAATATTTTTAATAATACTTTCTGCATCAACTAATTTAATTTTATGTTTTTTAAGTGTTTGTATTATGGCACCAAAAACCTCATTCCCCGCCGTAGGGGTTTCGCTGATTTTTTTTAAAATATTTGATTTTTCATTTGCATTAAGTTTTATGTTTTCATTTGAAAGAGCACCTGCCACAATTTCTAGAGTTTTGATTCCAGCCTTGTCTGCATCCACAAGTATTTCAAGAACCTCCTTCATCCATGACGTCTGAACTTCTGCGCGGCCAATAGAATACGCAATTGAAGAAAGTACCACGTCATCAACTTTGTCTGAAACAATAATTTCAGAAAGCATATCCCTTACACTTACTCGTGCACCAAAATCAACATTCCTTTTATTTTTTGGTATTAAGTGTCCCACAATCATCATCATGTGATAATCTTCGGTTGCTTCTGACTTAATAAGTTCCTTGATTATTTTTGAAGCATTAGAAATATTCTGTTTTGAATTTCTAAGTACCCCTAAAACAAAAGAAACGGTATCGGTTTGCGTAACACCTCTTAAGGTACTGGGTTTTGCGAGCTTAGCACGAGTTTTAATTAAAACCACAAGGGCTTCACCAAGGCCTGGGATTGAAACATTTGAAGTATTTATCACACCAGAAATAACATCAAGAACATTACTCTCAATGTTTTCATGGGAGAATATCATTTCTAAAAAATCAGACTCTAAAAGCCCATACTTATGGAGTTCACTAATAATACTTTGTCTAACGCGTTTCCTTTCATCGTCAAAAAGACTGTTTAACGGTTTAACAAGCTCAGCTTTTGCAAACTCAAAAACCTTCTTTTTATACTTTTCCTGATCAGGACCCCTAAGATCATAATAAACAGAATAAATTTTAATTTTTTCCAAAACGCTTAACGAATCTGATTCTATAGCTTTCCTTAAGTTTTCTAAAAACGCTTCGTTTGAGTGAAGCCTTTTTTTCATCTCTGAAACCAAACCTGCAATATTGTTTTCTTCCATTTTTTCATACAGGGCAATTATGGAACCAAAATTTTTTTTAACCGCTTCATTACTTTTAAGCGCCTCATCAAGTGCACTAAAAATGTACCGGGCTTCGTCAACACAATTTGTACACTCGTTTTGTGGTGCTAAAAGGCTTGAATTAAGAAGCGACAAAATATTATCAATTAATCCTAAAGCTTTTTGATTTTCTGTCTCTTTTAACTGTTTAGATGTCTGTGCAATTACAGTTACGTGCCCAAGGAAAACAAAAGCCAGTAGAACCAAGAAAAAAGCGCACACTTCCCGTATATGGTTATATTTTCGTTTTTTTCTACACGCTGGCACACACACCCCCACAGTCAATCTTATCGGTAAGATAGCGTAATTTATGAATGCGCGCGGCCATTTACTTCTGAGTCAATACAGAGTGGTAACGAATACAATACGTGTGTCGAATTATTATGTCACACCTAGAAAACACCATGAATAAACTATAAACTGGCCGACAACCGCGCGTATGAAAAACCTTAAGTCCTCTGTCACAAAGACAAAAACATCTACTTGCATAGGGTTGCCCGCATGAACTAAACTAACATATTAAGATCATAAAAAAATGCATTTTACACACTCAGTCGTCGGTTAGTTTATATGATTAAATTCAATAAATCCCCAAAAAACATCATTACTCTTGTAATTTCAACCTTTTTTGGTGTGGGATTTCTTCCTCTAATGCCTGGAACTTTTGGTTCGCTTGCGGCAATTCCACTAATTATGATTGTCTGGCACCTAGCGCCCATAGCTCAAATAATTTTCTGGCTACTTATTTTATTAATTTCAATCCCTGCAACCGTTCACTCACACAAAATTTTTAATAAAAAGGATCCAAACAGCATTGTGATCGACGAAGTATTGGGCATGGCTGTGGCTACATTCACAATCTCAAGCAACCCGATAATGCTCCCCGTGGCGTTTTTACTTTTCAGATTTTTTGATATTCTAAAACCTCCACCTATCCGCCAAATAGACAAATTGTCTCAAAAAAAGACGGACCCCGTAAGTGCGATATTTGTAATTTTTGATGATCTACTTGCGGGTCTCATGGCACTTGTGACACTTGAAATTCTAATTAAATTTTTTCTATCAGATGTGTTATAAAGCCTAACGTGGACTCAAAAAAAATAAAAATTATTAAACACAAAATCCCTCTTAAAAACCCAAGCACTGCGCTCCTTAATGAAGCCAGAAAACTTGCAAAAGTACTTCAAAAAAAGCAAAAAACAATTGTACTAGCTGAATCCTGTACGGCGGGCCTAACTGCCGCAACACTTTCAAAAGTACCAGGAATTTCAAAGTTTTTTTGCGGTTCAATGGTTACATATCAAAGCGAAATCAAATCGCGCTGGCTTGCAATTTCAAAAATCCCACCAGAAAAAATTGTAAGTGCAGACACTGCAAAAAAAATGATTAACGCTGTACTTAAAAAAACACCGGAAGCAAATATTGGCGCTTCGATCACAGGATTTTTAGGGCCCGTTCCAAAAAATGACGCACACACAAACATCGCTATGCAACAAGACGGAATTGTATATATTGCTGTTGGAATGCGGAGCAATAAAAGCAAACAAGTTATTGTTACAATTCAGGAACATCACCTTTTAAAAAACCAAAAAAAATCAGACCAAAAACTTCGCCACGAAAGACAGCTCCTAGCTTCTCACACTATGTTATTCATGGTACGTTCATTGCTTAAAAAATAAGTTTATAAAATAAACACCCCATGGCCAAAAAGGCTAAGGGCACCTGGAGCCACGGAAATAAGGCAAACAAAACACAGTCTATCATAGGAGACAAAATGGTAACAAACACCCAAAACAACCACTCAGCTGCAAATGATCAAAAATTTAAAGCCCTCGAACTTGCCGTTCAAACAATCGAAAAGCAATTTGGCAAAGGCTCCATTATGCGCCTTGGAGAAAAAGGCATGCTCCCTCATCAACAAGTACCCACAGTCCCCACTGGATCATTAGGTCTTGATATCGCACTTGGCATTGGCGGCCTGCCGCGCTCACGTGTAGTTGAAATTTACGGACCTGAATCATCCGGTAAAACAACCCTTACCCTGCATGCAATTGCCGAAGCACAAAAGCAAGGCGGAACAGCGGCATTTATAGATGCAGAACATGCTCTTGATATAACTTACGCCAGGAACCTCGGTGTGGATACTGACAACCTTTTAATTTCCCAACCCGATACAGGTGAGCAGGCCCTTGAAATTGCCGACATGCTTATACGCTCAGGTGCTGTTGATATTTTAGTTGTCGACTCTGTTGCGGCACTTGTGCCACGTGCAGAAATTGAAGGCGAAATGGGCGATCACCACATGGGTCTTCAGGCCCGCCTCATGAGCCAAGCAATGAGAAAACTCACAAGCAGCATTAACCGCAGCAAAACCCTTATGATTTTCATTAACCAAATCAGAATGAAAATTGGTGTAATGTTTGGAAGCCCAGAGACCACAAGCGGTGGTAACGCACTTAAATTTTATGCATCAGTAAGACTCGACATTCGTCGTATTGCCGCAATTAAAAACAAGGATCAGGTTATTGGCAACCGCACAAGAGTTAAAGTTGTAAAAAACAAACTTTCACCTCCATTTAGAGAAGCAGAATTTGATATCATTTATGGTGAAGGAATTTCCAGAGAAGGTGAACTTGTAGATCTTGCAACCGACTTTGGTATTATCGAAAAAAGCGGAACCTGGTACACATACAAAGATGAGCGCCTTGGCCAGGGCCGTGAGAACGCTCGCAGCTACTTAAAAGAGAACCCAAAACTTGAAAAAACAATTAAAACAGAGGTTCTCAAAAAGGCCGGGATTGTAGATAGCGAAAAACCGACCGATAAAAACACAAATAAAGCTGCGCCCGACGAAAAAGTTTTAAAGCCACAAAAAGACGGCGCACTTCATTAAAAAAGGGCCCAGAACTACCTGCTTTTTATTTAAATTCTAAATGAGAAGCAGGTAGTTTGAGCTTAATTAAATCTTTATTAGGTTAAAACCCCCGGAACTAAGGAAACATCAGATCTGGGGGTTTTCGTTTTAAAACATTTATAGACAGCAATTGCATCTCACCAAGTAATAAAGTAAATTATAATCAACACATAAAAATAACCCACGTGGTCAAAACTTGCAGGTAACTTATGCTAAGCTCTGAAATAAGATCAAGATTTTTAGAATATTTTAAAAAAAATGGACACTTCGTTGTGGAGAGTAGTTCACTTGTCCCAACAAACGACCCGACCCTGCTTTTTACAAATGCAGGAATGGTTCAATTCAAAGATGTTTTTTTGGGACGCGAACGCCTTAATTTTAACCGGGCTACTTCATCACAAAAATGCGCAAGAGCCGGCGGTAAACACAACGATCTTGAGAACGTGGGTTTTACGAGCCGCCATCATGTTTTTTTTGAAATGTTGGGTAATTTTTCTTTTGGAGATTATTTTAAAAAAGAGGCCATTCACTATGCGTGGGAATTTTTAACAAAAGAGCTTGGGCTTGCTTACGATAAACTTTATGTAAGCGTTTACAAGGACGACGATGAAGCCGCCGAAATATGGCACAATCAAGAAAACGTTCCAAAAGATAAAATTTTCAGATTTGGAGACAAAGATAATTTCTGGTCCATGGGCGACACCGGTCCATGCGGTCCATGCAGCGAAATTTTTTACGATCGCGGAAAAGATCACGGATGCAACAGCCCAACCTGCAACGTCGGATGTGATTGTGACCGTTACATAGAAATATGGAACCTGGTGTTTATGCAATTTGACCGAGACGAAAGCGGTAAGCTTACACCGCTACCGAAACCATCTGTTGATACCGGCTCCGGACTTGAACGCGTTGCTGCCATTTTACAGGACGCCCAGACAAATTACGAAACCGATCTTTTTACCCCATACATGAACCAAATTTCAAAAATGACCGGACTTGACTATAAACCCGGAAGCAAAACAGGAATGTCCTTTAGGGTAATTGCCGATCACATACGCTCTTCAGCTTTTTTAATAAGCGATGGTGTTATGCCATCGAACGAAGGTCGTGGTTACGTACTTAGACGAATTTTAAGACGCGCAATCAGACACGGCAGGCTTTTGGGTTTTAATGCACCATTTTTGAACCAACTTGTAGATACCGTTGTCAGAACAATGGGTACAACTTATAAAAATCTTGCTACTCAGCAAACATTTATTGAAAAAGCCATACAAGCCGAAGAAGATCAGTTTTTTAAAACTTTAGAACGCGGACTCGAAATACTTGAAAGCGCAATAAAAAAATATGAACAAAAAGCCATGCTCCCGGGTGATGTTGCATTTAAACTTTACGATACGTATGGATTTCCTTTAGATCTGACAGAAATTATCTGTAACGAGCGCGGCCTGAATGTTGACCATAAGGAATTCGAAAAAGCAATGGCCCATCAGCGCTCAGAATCTAGAAAACACTGGAAAGGTTCAGGAGATCAGGCAACAAGTGATATTTTCATTAAAACCGAAGAAAACTTGCGTGAAAAAAAACTGCTTCCAAAATTTGTTGGTTATGAAAAACTCAACGCCGACGGTGTGTGTGTTCATGTTTTTCCACCCCAACCCGATGAAGATAAAAATATATTCAAGGCAGTTTTTGACATAACACCATTTTACGGTGAAAGCGGTGGTCAAGTGGGCGACACCGGCATTGTTCTAAAAGAAGATGGTAGTTTTTATGCCAAGGTAATAGACACACAAAAACCCACAGGGCGGCTCATAATCCTTCATCTTAAAATCAAAAAAGGTGAACTTAAAACTGGCGAAACATACCGCCAAGAAGTGGCCCCAAGAAGACGCGCACTTATTGAAAAAAATCATACGGCAACACATTTGCTTCACTGGGCACTAAGAGAAGTTTTGGGTAAACACGTAAAGCAGGCCGGCTCACTTGTAACGCCAGAAATGCTTCGCTTTGACTTTGCCCATTTTAAGCCCGTAACGTCTGAGGAAATTAAAAAAGTTGAAACAATGGTAAATGAAAAAATTTGGGAGAATTTTCCGGTTACACAAAAAACAATGGAAAAAAATGCCGCAATAAACCAGGGCGCAATTGCATTTTTTGGTGAAAAATATGGAGATACCGTCAGGACAATTTCTGCCGGAGCTTTTTCAACAGAACTTTGTGGCGGAACTCACGTGGATCAGACCGGTTTGATTCACATATTTGAAATAATCTCTGAGAGCAGTATTGCCGCAGGGGTTAGACGAATTTTTGCAAGAACCTCAGAAGGCGCACTTCACTACTTAAAAGAAAAAAGTGAACTTTTAAAACAGACTGCTGAAATTCTAAAGGTTCCTGAAGATGAAAACATTATCAGGAAAATTAAAAAAAATATTGAAGAAGAAAAGGCTTTAAAAAACAAAATTGAAAGTCTTGAGGACATGGGTTCTCAGTCAAAGATAGACAATTTGATTAAATCCGCAAAAAAACTTCCTGACGATATACTTTTTATTAACTCTGAATTTAAACCACACGCAGATGGTATTAAGCAACTAAGAAAACTTTCTGATCTGATTAAACAAAGCGCCCCCGATTCAGTAATTGTAATCGGAAATTTATCTGACGATGAAACAAAAGCTTTTATTCTTACAAGTTGCAATGGTAGGGCCGCTAAAAAATACAGGGCCGATTTGATAATAAATGAGCTACTACCCATAATAGACGGCAGGGGGGGTGGAAAACCACAGATGGCCCAGGCCGGAGGGACAAAACCGGATGGCCTTAAAAAAGCACTTGAGAACGCAAAACTTATTGTCTTAAAAGGTTAAATTAAATGAATATTTTTTTCAGTAAAACTTTACGCATTAGTTTTTTACTAATTATGCCCATCGTTTTAACTTTATCCGTTATTTCATGCACAAAAAAACAAAACGATAATTTTGAAAACAACACAGTTTTTAGATCCTACATAAAATCTAATTTAAAAACATTGGACCCCGCAATGGCTTCTGACGAAGCAAGCATCCTTGTTGTTTCAAACATATACGATACACTTTACCAGTATTCATACGTAAAGGAACCTTATACGATCGAACCGCTAATAGCCATGGATATACCCCAATATTCTAGGGACAAAAAAACGGTAACAATAAAAATAAAACCTGGAATTTTATTTCAAGATGATCCTTGTTTTACAGAAACAAAAGGACGCGGCCGAGAACTAGTTGCAAACGATTTTGTCTATGCAATTAAACGGCTGGCACTTCCTGAAATTGAACCCAGGAGCTGGAATTTTCTGGATGGAAAAATAATCGGCCTGAATAGTTTTAGGGAAAAGTTAAGCGACTTGGATTTCGATCAGCAAAAAACAGCACTTAAAAAAGAACCTGTTTTAGGCATAAGGGCCAAGGACCGTTATACGGTAAAAATAGTACTAAGCGCCCCATACCCACAATTACTTTATGTACTTTCCATGCACCTCACAGCGCCGATACCATTTGAGGCATTTGATGCATATGCTGATAAAAATGGACAAATTACAAAAAATGCCGTTGGAACCGGGGCCTTCATGCTGCAGGACTGGATTGTTGACAACAAAATAGTACTTAAAAAGAATCCAACTTATAATCCTAATTTTTTTCCAACAAGTTTATTAAATAATGCGAAAAAAAAAGTTGCACATTCAACCGGAAAACAGTTGCCATTAACTGAAATTATTGAACTTAGTGTAATTAAGGAACCCCACTCGGCCTGGGAAAAATTTACAAAAGGCGAGCTTGATACCGTTGAATTATCGCAAGAAATATTTCCTTTAGCCCTTGATGACGAGGGCCGACTTCTTGAAAAGTATAAAGCAAAAGATATGGCTCTACACATAGAGAAACTTCCAATTTTTTATTATCTTAACTTTAATTTACAGGACACCTTACTTGGCTCAAATAAAAAAATAAGACAGGCGATTTCTTCGGTTATTGACAGAAACGAGTGGATAAAAATTGCATCAAATATGACCGGACAAAAGGCCACCTCAATACTCCCCAAAAACATTCCAGGACACATTAAAAGCAATAAGCTCAAATACGACTACAACCCGACAAGAGCACAGCAATTACTAAAAGATGCCGGCCACCCAAACGGTAAAGACATCCCTTCTATACGTCTTGAAATGCGCAAAGACGACATAATAAACCGTAAACTTGGAGAATTTTTTTTGCAATCACTCTCAAAAATTGGAATACAGCTTAAAATCTCGTATAACACTTTTCCTGAGTTTATTGAAAAAATGAAAAACTCACATTATCAGTTCGCATATGGCGGTTGGGCAATGGACAAACCCCATGCTGAAAAAGCTTTTCAGTTATTTTTTGGCCCACTTGCTAAAAAAACAGGGCCAAATCATTCAAATTTTAATAACGATACTTATAATAAACTTTATGAGAAAATGGCATTCATTAAACCTGGCACATCAAGAGACAAAATAATTAAACAAATGGAAGACATTATTCAAGAAGAAACCCCCTGGGTTCTTGGTTATTTTAAAACAACATATACATTATCACACAAATGGGTTTCAAACTTCAGGCATCCTGAAATGACCTGGAACACTTTTAAATATTATGCAATCGACAAAAAACTTAAAAAACAAAAGTTAAAAGAGTGGACAAAAACTCACAGTAAATAGAATCCGTTTTTTACCATTTAAGTCTTAAATTCAAACGCAAAAAACTGTTATGCCAAAAATAGGTGCATTCTTTTGGGCACATAAATTGCTAGTAGCGACAAAAAAACCACAATCAAAAAAAGGAGACTTAATGCATGATTGATATAAATAGGATCACACTACTTGGACGACTTGGTGGCGACCCCGTTCAAAAAACAACACAAAACGGAAAAATTGTAGTAAATTTTTCTGTGGCTACAGCAAGAAGGTTTCAGGCCACCGATGCAAGCGAACCACAAGAAGAAACACAATGGCACAAAATTGTTGTTTGGGGAAAGCGCGCAGAGAGCTGTTCTAAGTATTTAAAAAAAGGAAATCCTGTTCTTATTGAAGGCAGACTTCAAAGTCGTGATTATGAAGGTGTTGATGGTGTAAAACGTAAAACATTTGAAATAAACGCTGACACCATAAACTTTCTAAACACACAAAATCAAAATAGGACAAAGGAAGATAACTCACTTCTTGCGTCTTAATAATATTTTACTTCCTCCCAGGTAAAATATAAAAAAATGGCGGCAATATTGTGTATTAAAACACTCCAGTATTGCCGCCATCCTACAAAACTACTGTTACTACACACTATTAAAAAATAATTTATCTGAATTGTCATTATTCTGACACCTAGGGCACCTCACTCTTGGGCCTTTAATTAATTAGCTTCGTATCGTACTTCGCATCGTACGTATTGACTCATAAGCAATATTTTCCTTCATAATATGCAGTTTTTGCCGATACGTTTGTTGAGGCCAAGGGAGGTCTCAGGAAAAGATAATGAAAGGATTCAGAAACTCGCAAGGAGGCGGCGACTTTTACCTCAAAGAGGAGACCAAAAGTGCGCTGGTTAATAATAATAATTGGATTACTCATAAGTAGTGGAATCATTCTCTACCCAACATCTAGCCCCGCAACAGACACCCATACAGTCTATAGTGTGTATAAGGGTCTTAAGTTTTCAGATAGTGAAAACCCACCTATAGATTATTTTTTATCTATCGGTACAAAGGACGGGGTTAGAATCGGCACTGAGCTGGCAGTTTTAAGGAAAGTCTCAACTTATAATCTTGAAAAGAAAATGCTCCACGATGATCTGACTTTTCCCATTGCTAACATAAAAATAATACATGCGGAAAAATCAGGTTCTATCGCTAGACTGGTTAAAATGCTACCACGCGAAAGTACTCCCAACATTGATCCACCAGCAATTGTCGTTGGCGATATTGTAAGTGTTGTCAAGC
>CAZQUK010000067.1:0-12081 GCA_964596435.1 uncultured Oligoflexia bacterium | reverse complement strand
GCGGGGGTTTAAAAAGCTATTTTATCAACTTGCCGTAAGTTTTTGAGAAGTTACGTTTTTTGGTTCTAAGCCTAGGTGTTTATAGGCATTATGTGTTGCAACACGCCCCCGTGACGTTCTTTGTATTAGGCCTTCTTGAATAAGGAAGGGTTCATAAACCTCTTCAAGCGTGTCCCTTTGCTCTCCAAGGGCCGACGAGAGAGTATCAATACCAACAGGACCTCCGGCGAACTTATCTATTATGGTTAAAAGAAAGCGCCTATCCATTTCATCAAGGCCACGCTCATCAACCTCAAAAAGCTTTAGGGCTTCTTTCGCAATTTCTAAATTTATAATTTGCGAATTTTTTCTAACCTGAGAAAAATCCCTTACCCTTTTTAAAAGTCTGTTTGCAATTCTTGGTGTGCCGCGAGATCTTTTTGCAATTTCTTTTGACCCAGATTTATCGGTATCAATTTTTAAAAGCCCAGAAGATCTGTTAACAATTTTTTCAAGCTCGCTTTCCGGATAAAAATCAAGTCTGAAATTAACGCCAAAGCGATCCCTAAGTGGGCTTGAAAGCAGCCCTGTGCGTGTTGTGGCCCCAACGAGTGTAAATTGCGGAAGGTCAATTCTTATGGTTTTAGCCGTTGGTCCTTGTCCGATAATAATGTCGAGTTTAAAATCTTCCATCGCGCTGTAGAGTACTTCTTCAATGGTCTTTGCCAATCTATGAATCTCATCAATAAAAAGAATGTCGCGTGGCTGGATGTTGGTAAGCATTGCTGCAAGATCGCCTTTTTTCTCAATATTGGGGCCAGTCACAACATGTATTTGAGAGCCCATTTCGTGCGCAATAATGTGTGCAAGAGTTGTTTTACCCAACCCCGGTGGGCCCGCAAGTAGTACATGATCAAGTGCATCGCCCCTTTTTTTCGCTGCCTCCATGAAAAGCTCGGCGCGTTCTTTTACTTTTATCTGGCCAATATACTCTTTTAAGGTCTTTGGTCGCAGGTTCCGTTCAATTCCACGCCAGTCGTCCTCGCCTATAATGTTAGGATCGAGTAATCGTTCATTCGTTTCTGTGTTGATAATATTTTCCATAATAAAAAATTTTAAATCGTGTTAATTCTTTGTAGCGCCTGTCTTATTAACCCCTCGGTGTTGGGTGTTTCTTTCTCATTTTCCATTATTTTTTGAAGAACCGGCATTATTTGCTGTTCGCGGTAACCAAGACCAATTAGTGCAGCTTTTGCGTCTTGATAAAGAATGCTTTGACCAAGGTGCCCCATGGATGTTGATGATTTATTTGTTCTTGGCTGTAAGGACTCTTCACCTAAAAGGCCCTCGCTAACCTTCTTCTTAACAACGTCAACTAACTCAAGCACAATTCTTTCAACAGTTTTTTTACCAATTCCAGGAAGTGCAAGAAGCCTTGCCTTATCTTTGTCGAGTATGCACCGAATAAGCTCCGGAGAACTAATTTTTGACATAACACCAATGGCGGCCCTAGGGCCAATGCCACTAACAGTAATTAGTGTTTCAAAAAGTTCTTTTTCCTCTGGTGTTAAAAAACCAAAAAGATCAAGGGCGTCTTCTCTAACGTGTGTGTGAATATAAAGTGAAACTGTATGGTTGGGCGTAATATTAATGTATTCTTCGCGTTGAGGTACCAAAACATCGTATCCAACGCCCGCGTCTTTACCAGTAAAAATAATCAACCTGCCATTTTTATTGGACTTTAAGTAAATCCCCTTTAGAAAACCAATCATACTAGCCCCTCTTTTCGATTAATAGCATGAGAAAGAGCTTTTGCGAGAGAATTATTTTTTGATGACACGCGCCCTCTTGCGGCCAGCGTTGGCGATGAATGTGCGTGGCAAACAGCAAGCGCTAAAGCGTCAGAAACATCGTTAGTTTCAAAAGCATGGGTTTTAAGAAAGAGGCTAACCATTCTTGAAACATCATCCTTGCTTGCACTTCCAATTCCGGTAAGTGCAGATTTAACACTTTTTGTTGAATATTCTATTAGTTCAAGTCCATACTTGGCGGCACAAAGAAGAAGCACCCCCCTTGTGTGTCCAAGTACTAAAGCGGAGTTGGGGTTTTTCGCAAAGAAAACCTTCTCAACGACCATAATATTGGGTTTGTGTTTTTCAATAATTTCATTAATTCCGTTGTGAATAAGCAGCAATTTATTTTGAAAAAGATGCCCTTTTGGATAAGTGGCGCTTGGTTTTGCCTGGGTTCTGATTGCGCCAGCGGCAACTAGTTTAATTTCATTCCCCGTTTTTTCGATGCAACCATAACCTGTAATTCTAGAGCCAGGATCAATGCCTAGAATCTTCATTAATCCACCGCCAACTTGCTTAGTTCGGCGTCATCGATGTCAAAATTCGCAAATACTTTTTGAACATCATCTAAATCTTCAAGCTGCTCCATAAGCTTAATCATTTGCGAAGCTTTGTCGCCTTCAAGTTTTATTGTTGAACTTGAAATTGCTGAAATAGATGCAGAAACAAGTTGAATACTTGCTTTTTCAAGCGCGTCCTTAACTGAATGAAAATATTTAATGTCAGTAATAATTTCCCAGATATCCCCTTCGTCGTTTATGTCGCTGGCACCTGCTTCAATTGCGGTGTCCATAAGTACGTCTTCAGGGGCGGCGTCTTTTTTTATAACAATCAGGCCTTTTTTTTCAAACATCCAGGATACGCTTCCGGCTTCACCCAGGTTCCCGCCATTTCTTGTCATTTTTGCCCGGATTTCAGCAATTGTGCGGTTCCTATTATCCGTCATGCTTTCAATTAGAATTGCGACACCACCAGGACCATAGCCCTCATAGGTGATTTCTTCAAAGGATGCGCCAGAATCAAGACCACCAGTCCCACGTTTAATTGCTCTTTCAACATTGTCTTTCGGCATATTGTTTGCGCGTGCTTCTGAAATTGCATCCCTGAGCCTCGAGTTTGCCCCGGGATCCCCGCCGCCTAAACGGGCAGAAACCATAATCTCTCGACTTAATTTTGTGAAAATCTTACCGCGTTTTGAATCAACAGCCCCTTTGGCGCGCTTTATGTTGCTCCACTTTGAATGACCTGACATTTTAGAAACCCCCCCTCTTTTTTATAAATATTCTAGGGTTCTAACGTAACTCTGCTTGCAATAATGTCTCTGCATTAAAATAATTGGCAGTCGTCACACCAACATTACCGTTTTTTTCAAAATGGGTGGTGGCTATGGAAGCAAGCTTTTCCTGTGTTTCTGGATTTTCAATAATTCCATACTCGGTTCCGAGTTGTTTGAAAACTTCAAGAACGGTGTCTAAATCTTCCTTTTTGTGTGTTGCCATGTAACTTGTACGAATTAATGCGCACCCTTTTGGAACGGCAGGAGAAATAACCGGAGTCGCAAAAATTCCATGATCAAGTAGTTCTTGAGTAAAACTAAAAGCAAGAAGGTCATCGCCAATTAAAATTGGAATTATTGGAGTCGGGCTATTCAGAATGTTGAACCCAAGATTTTTAAAACCTTTTCTAATATGAAATACATTGCTCCATAAATTTTTCATGTGTGTTGAATCGCTTTCAACAATATCTAAACACTTAAGAGCAGTTGCAACGGCCGAAGGCGGCATGGCGGCACTAAACATAAATGGCCTAGCATTGTGTTTTATGTAATCAACTGTTTTTGCATCAGACGCAATATACCCGCCGATTGATGCAAATGATTTTGAAAAAGTCGCCATAATAATATCAACCTCATTTGTGAGGTTAAAGTGTGCGGCAGTGCCATCGCCTTTTTCGCCCAGAACACCAAGGGCGTGTGCATCATCAATAAAAATTCTGCAATTATATTCTTTAGCAAGCTTAACAGCGTCTGGAAGGTTGAAAATATCACCAGACATTGAAAATATACCATCTGCAATTATCAGTGCGCCTTGATATTTTGATCTTGTAAGCTTAAGGATTCTTTCAAGGTCATCCATGTCGTTGTGTCTGAATTTAATTTTATCGCCACCAATAAGGCGCGTGCCCTCAATGATTGATGCGTGATTTTCCTGGTCAGAATAAATCACATCTCCACGACCAACTAAACAGGAAATTGTTCCCTGATTTGCAAAAAAACCGGTACTAAAAACAAGAGCGGCTTCTTTGCCTGTGAATTTAGCAAGTCTTGATTCTAATTCTTCGTGCAAATCAAGATTGCCGTTTAGAAAACGCGACCCAGTACATCCACTTCCGTATTTATTTATAGCGGATTTTGCTGCTTCAATAACTTCCGGATGATGTGAGAGCCCTAAATAATTATTAGAACCGATCATTATGAGTTTAGTTCCGTGGACTGTAACTGATGAGCCGGTTGTTTCTTCAATTGGTCTGAAAAAAGGATACAACCCAACTGCTTTTATTTTGTCGGGCTCATCGTACTCTTTACACTTCTTGAATATATCAAGCTCTGGTGTCATAGGCAGGATTTCCTTCGCGGTTTATTGTTCCGTTCAACTGTAACATAACTTATTCTGCTCAAACTATTAGCCTTTATATTTTTTCAAGCGTTTTAATAAACTCCATTTTGAATAAAAATTCAAATATAGTTTTATTATTTTTTCGACACGGTGGTCAAGAGAGGAATATCACACCAAAAAGGTTGGTAGTCAAGAGTTGGTGCTCCAAAAACATTTTTCTAAAGTTTTGTGACGCAATGCCGATAAGTATTTAGGCAGAGCTTTTTGGGTGCAATATTACAGGTTTATGGACGTATTCGTTTGAATAGGTTTGTTTATCTGTATGGGCGCATGTGTTGGCAAAAATTTTTGATACCAGCACACCACAGTTATGTTGTGCGTAGGTATTTGTAATTATTAATTTTTTGTCTCGGCAAGGAGGCTTGTAATTTGCTGCCAAGGATAAGTGCTGCTTTAGAAAAATTTTTTACACCCATCGTTACCCGCCGTACTTCCGGTGCATCTATGAACCCAGAAGATGATGCTGGAAGGAATTTTTATGAAAAACACGAAAAAAGCAAAAAAAACAAAGACTTGGGCGGTGGGACAAAAAAACAACAACCCAATCAAAATAAGGCTAAAAAGTCCAAGCTTAGCATTATTGAAAACAACGAGGATATAGAACAACAGGCATCTCTGGGTGAGAATGAACACACTGGGGAACAAGAAGCCCAGAGTGGTGAGGCCCCCGGTCTTCGACGGGAAAATCATGAAAAAGCAGTTAAAAAAGCGGTAGGTGCCCCTCTTTCACCAGAGGAGAGTGTTTCTTTCGCACTTGTTGCGCTAATTGAAAAATTCAAAAAAAGTAACAAAGAATTCAGAGCGTATTTAGCAGACCGGGCATACAGTGGCAGTAGTGCTCGTGGTTCAAAGCTTAGGATAAAAAAAGGTATAATGCTTGATGATGAAATAGAGTGATAATTATTGAATTATTAAAACCCTATCAAGACTGTTTAAATCTTTAATTCTTTGAATGGTTTTCCAGCCGTTATTATAAAAAAGTTTTTGTATGGTAGTGGATCTTTCATGTGGGATTTCTAAGAATATTTTTGCGTTATTTTTTAAGTAATTTTTAGCTTGTGTGGCGATAGCGTTATAGAAATACATTGGGTCGTTGCTTTTGGGGAAAAGTGCGGTTTTGGGCTCAAAACCCAAGACTTCTTTTTCAATAAAATCACTTTCATGAAGATAGGGTGGGTTTGAAATTAAAAAGTCGGTGCGAATTGGTTTAAAAGAATCTGGAAAAACTTCATCCTCTTTGGTTTGAATTATTTTTAAGCGTGAAGCATTTTTGTTTTTAAGAATATTATTAATATTTTCTTCTGCAAATTTAAGAGCTTTTGTGGACGTTTCGGTGGAGGTCATAAATAAAGTTTTTATTACAGACAATAGCTCGATTGAAATAATCCCACTTCCAAGGCCAATTTCTATTCCATTAATTGTGTCACTGCTTTTGTGTGTGTTATTAATCTGATTTATTGCTTCACTAACCAGAATTTCAGTTTCTGGTCTTGGAATTAGAACCCCGGGGCCAACAGAATATGTGTGATTATAAAATGCTTTTTCACCCAATATGTATGGGAGAGGGGCCCCTTTTGCGCGTGCGTAAGCAAATTTAAGAGCTTTTTTATAAATATTACCGGGGCAGATATCCAAGAGGGGCCTGGAGTATAAATTAATTCTTGAAATGTTTTTTTCTGTAACGCCCTTGTAGGCGGCTTCAAAAATTAATTCAACCTCTGCTTGAATTTTGTTTTCAGGAACACTTTTTGAATTTGAAAGAATGTTATTAATCTGTTCAAAACATTCTTTAATAGAATGCTCTTCGGGGGTCATGGCGTTCCTTGCGACTTTAGTGCTTCTGCTTGGTAATGTGTTTGAAGGGCTTCAAAAACCGGCTCAATTTTTCCCTCCATAATTTCAGAAAGGCTGTAAAGGGTTAAACCAATTCTATGATCGGTAAGGCGTTCTTGTGGAAAATTATAGGTTCTTATGCGCTCACTTCTGTCGCCAGTGCCGACCATACTTCTTCTTGCATCGGTCTGAGCCTTTGCTGAACGATTTTTTTCATCATCAAGAAGCCTGGAGCGTAAAATTTTAAGTGCGCGGTCCTTGTTTTTGTGTTGTGAGCGTTCGTCCTGACAAATTACAACCATGCCTGTTGGAATATGTGTGATTCTAACTGCCGAGTCTGTTGTGTTAACACTTTGTCCGCCAGCTCCACCTGATCTAAAAACATCAATTCTAAGATCAATTGGATTAATGTTAATATCGACTTCTTCCGCCTCAGGAAGTATTGCAACGGTAACAGTTGATGTGTGTATGCGCCCCTGGGTTTCTGTGTCGGGAACGCGCTGAACCCTGTGAACTCCACCCTCCCATTTAAGAACACTATAAGCACCACGTCCCTCTATAATTGAAATAACTTCTTTAAATCCACCAATACCTGTAGGGTTTGACGAGAGAACTTCAACCTTCCAGCCTTTGCGTTCTGCAAAGCGCTGGTATAATCTAAAGAGGTTTCCAACAAAAAGTGCGGCCTCCTCACCGCCTGCGCCAGCACGGATTTCCAAAAGGACGTTTTTTTCATCGTTAGGGTCCTTAGGAAGAAGCAAGAATTTTAAGTTCTTTTCCAGTTCTAAAAGTTTTGGCTCGAGTACTTTTAGTTCTTCTTTTGCAAGACTTACAAGTTCAGAGTCTTTTTCGTTAAGAAGTTCTTTGTTTGAAAGAAGTTCTTCTTTAATGTTTTTAAACTCTTTGTAAGTTGCTACAATTTCTTGAAGGGATGAATGTTCTTTTGAAAGTTCTTTGAATTTTTGGGGGTTCCTTGCCAAATCAGGATTAACTAATTCCTCTTCCAGTTTCTTATAATGGTTTTCTACCTCTTCTAGTTTGGCGAACATTAATTAAATTCCTGGAAAAGAAAAATAAGAAAAAATTTAGGTTTTTTTCTTAAAGTTTTTGTATCGGTTCATGAAGCGCTCAACACGACCTTCGGCGTCTATGAGTTTGTGTTGACCTGTAAAAAAGGGGTGACACTGGGAGCAAACTTCAGTTACGATATTTTCTTTTGTTGCGCGTGTTTCAACAACACTTCCACACGAACCACATGTGATTTTTGTTTCCACATACTTTGGATGAGTATTTTGTTTCATAAATATTTTTCCTCAAATACTTGAAATAACGGCTTTTCAGTTATCAAATCGAACGATTAAGGTCAAGAAGCGGTTTTTAGCCCCCCATGCCCTTTACAAATTCATCGTTTGTTTTTGTATCTTTTATTTTATCTAGTAAAAAGTCCATTGCATCAACAACATTCATTGGGTGAAGGACCTTTCTGAGAATCCAGATACGGTTTAGGATCTCAGATGGAACAAGTAGCTCCTCTTTTCTTGTTGCAGAGCGATTAATGTCAAGACATGGAAACACACGTTTTTCCATGAGTTTTCTGTCTAGGTGAATTTCCGAGTTACCTGTTCCTTTAAATTCCTCAAAAATAACCTCATCCATTCTTGAACCAGTATCAATAAGGGCAGTTGCCACAATTGTTAAAGAGCCGCCCTCTTCGACATTTCTTGCAGCACCAAAAAACCGTTTAGGTTTATGTAAGGCGTTTGAGTCCACACCACCGGATAAAATTTTTCCAGAAGGTGGCATTACAGAGTTATAAGCTCTTGCAAGTCTTGTAATAGAATCAAGAAGGATTACAACATCAAATTTATTCTCAACCAGGCGTTTGGCTTTTTCTATAACCATTTCAGCTACTTGCACGTGTCTGGATGCTGGTTCGTCAAACGTGGAGCTTACCACCTCACCAATTACGGAGCGCTGCATGTCGGTTACTTCTTCTGGGCGCTCATCAATTAAAAGAACGATTAGCTTAATTTCCTCGTTTCGTGATGTGATGGCGTTGGCCATGTCTTGCAGAAGGACCGTTTTACCTGCGCGTGGTGGTGCCACAATTAAGCAACGCTGACCACGACCTTGCGGGGTTAGCATATCGATGATTCTTGTGTTGAAATTCTTTGGATCAAATTCGAGTTCAATTTTTTTGTTAGGATATAAAGGTGTTAGATTATCAAAAAAGACTTTCTCGGCGTTTGCCTCGGGTGTGTGAAAATTAACCATTTCAACCTTAAGCAGAGCAAAATACCTTTCGCCCTCTTTTGGTGCCCTTACAGAGCCACTAACGGTATCGCCAGTTCTGAGGCCAAAACGGCGTATTTGAGAGGGCGAAACATAAACGTCATCCGGTCCCGGAAGGTAGTTGTAGTCGGGGGCCCTTAAAAAACCAAACCCATCTGGCAGGCACTCAAGAACGCCATCTGCATAAATATGTTCATCTTTTTCTGATTTTTTTTGAAGAACAGAGAAGATAAGGTCCTGTTTGCGCATGTTCCCAACGTTTTCAACCCCAAGCTCTCTGGCCATTTCGGTTAAATCAGCAATCTTTTTTTGTTTCAATTCTTTTAGATGCATAATGCACCCTTTCTTTGTTACTTTTGTGTCGAATTATTCAAGAAATTTTGGATCTTTCTAAAATCCATCCATGAGGGGATGTATCCTATAGACTTACACAGTCAATTATCGAATAGCAAAGTGTTTTACTGTAGTAAAGTTTTTTTATCAAAAAATTAAAAATTTTAGCAAGAGGCGGCTTTGGTATTTGAATTTCTGTTAAATTACTAGACATTACATAGCATAAGGCCACAAAATAATATTATTTGAAGCATAAAGTTTATTATGTGGATGTGGAAAACTAACTTGAGGGTCCAATGACTTCTAGAGGTATTGGTAGTCTTTTACTAGCACTTGGCTTTTTTGTAATAATTGGTGCCGGTTTTTATCGTTATGGAGAACTGCTTATTTTTTCTTTTCAATCGGCCGGGTGGGGAGAAAAAAAGGAAGTAACTATTGAAATACAAAGTGGTCAATTACCCATCGAAATTAGTAAAACACTTGAAGATATCGGTGCTACAAGCAGCGCCGAAAGATTATTTCGCTTAGGAAAACTTTTAAAGAAGTGGAAGAATGTCAAGATTGGTGAATATTCTTTATCAACCGACATGACGCCACTTGAGGTTTTCAGAGCAATTAGTTCCGGAGTGAGCATTACCCATAAGGTAACGTTTCCTGAGGGTAAAAATATGTTCCAGATCGCAGATATGCTTGTTGAAAGACGGCTGCTTTCTGATGACGGCAAAAAAAAAGAGTTTGTATCGCTTTGTAAGAGTAAAACATTTATAAAAGATATGGGTTTTCAGGAACCAATGCCGGATACTCTTGAGGGATATTTGTATCCTGACACATATTTTTTTCAAAAGCGGATGTCTGCCGAAAAAATAATCAGGATAATGGTTAAAAGGTTTTTTGATTTTTGGGGCGAGAAAGAAAAAAACCGCATGAAAGAAATTAATATGAGTAGGCATGATGTTGTTACGCTTGCCTCAATTATTGAAAAGGAAACAGGAGCAAGCCAGGAGCGGGCGCTTATTGGTTCTGTTTTTCATAACAGACTTAAAAAAAGAATGCGTCTTCAGAGCGATCCCACCACAATTTATGGTATGTGGGAAACTTTTGATGGGAACTTAAAAAAAAGTGATCTGCAGACAAAAACTCCTTACAACACGTATTCAATTTCTGGTCTGCCAAAAGGACCAATTGCAAATCCGGGTAAAGATGCGATCCATGCGGCGTTATTTCCGGCGCACTCCGAGTATTTGTTTTTTGTTTCAAAAAATGATGGGACACACTATTTTAGTAAGAGCTTTAAAGAACATAATTTTGCTGTTGAAAAATTTCAAAAAAATCCAAGTGCCCGCCAAGGAAAGAGTTGGCGCGATTTAAATAAAACAGATTAATACAGGTGTTTTGATGAAAACGTGTTTAGTTTGTTTTAGGAAGAGCCGGGTTTGAAATTTTTATAACAGTATAGTCCTCCAAACCCGGCATAAGGTTTTATTCGGCAGTAGTTGCTTCTCCTGGGAAAAGGATATCGCTTGTCACTCCTTCGGGGAAAACAGGAGCTGTGGTTGCTGCAATATTTTCTTGTTTAACTGGTTTTGCTTGGTTTACAGGTGTATTGTCAACTTTTGCATCATCTTCACTTGAGGGTGGCGATGTGGTAATATCACCAAACCCGCCAAGCGCATCGTTAAGCCCGAAAGCACTATCAGATTTTTTCTTTTTCTTTTCTTTTTCTTCGGCAATGTTTTGCGCTTTTACTTCGTTATTAAATAGATTTGTAGAATCCCTAAGTGCCTTAAAAAGTTTATCAGGGTTATAATTACAAGCAACTGGCGCTGTTGTGTAAATATCAACATTGTTGTTTTGATGGTAATTTATTGCAAGAGTGTTCATGTCTTCTTGGCCCTCGCCTTGTGCTTTCCAAAAAAAGATTGGAACATTTAGGGATTGTTTGTCTTGAACCTGGCGAATGTGAACGACATCTATATGTTCAACAAAACTATCGCGTTTATGAGTTGGTAAATAATCTCTTAAAAATAAGGTTAATTCGTTAAGAAGGTGTTCTCCGCATGGTCCAAGTGGGCCTTCTATCAGATCAACCTTAAGTGTTAGTGGGCGTTTTCCGTACGTGGTTGGAAACCAAATGGTTCTGACACAGGTTTCTTTTATTGCTGTTTCAGATTCTTTTGTGCAGTACCAGCCATCTTTTTGTTGTGTAATTGTAGTTGATTTTTTTTCTTTTGGGCGCTCTTTACCTGCAGCGTTGGCGCTAAAAGATGAAATAGATACACCTATTAAAATTGCTACAAAGATTATGATTGCGTTTTTCATATGCTCTTCCTCTTTCTCTAAATAAAAATAGACAAAAATAGCATTCACTACGGCTGTCTTTTTTATTAACAATATAGAAAAGCAACAACTGTGCCAGGTGTGTAAGATTGTGCGTCAGTCTAATGTGTTGAAATTACAACTAAAAAATCTAATTTTTAGGGGGTGGGGGTGCCGCGCAGGGGTGTTTTTTGTATAAATAATTGACATGTGTCAGGCTCTATCAACAGTTTTAGGGCTCTATAACAGATTACCCGGGTATGCACTTGACGTAACCTGTGCCTGATTTCATTGATCTTTTCAACCAAAAGTGACGTCAAGTGCATACCCAGGACAGATTAGTGCAAGTAAGTGATTTTGTTGAAGGAATAAACCTAGAGTGTTTAAGTAACCACATTTTTGCATGATTTTTGATTCCAAAAAGGAATCACATGAGAGTATTGTTAGCTGTAGCCGAATCGTTACGCACACTCCACAAAATTCGTTATGAATTATTCGCTTGCAGCGAGCGTAATTTGTAATGGCCTTTATCTGATTTCGGCATCCAATCTTTCAGGGCCGCCAGGGCCACCAGAATTATAAGACATGCAAAATTATGAGGCTTGCGTTTACGCGCGTGGGGCTGTTTTATGCGCTTTTGGGGGGGGCTTGCTGATTATGAGAATCAGCAGCATTAAAATTGATAGTATGTGCGCCGGGCGAAGCCCAAACAAACCAGTGAGGACCTGCACATCGAGCAAGTCCCACTCAGTTAGAGTGAATAAATCTGTGATGATTAAAACAAAGTGCCTAATAAATTA
>CAZQUK010000066.1:11579-12115 GCA_964596435.1 uncultured Oligoflexia bacterium | reverse complement strand
AACTTATAATTTTCAATACAAAAAAATTATTTTCAAAAAACATGCGCAATAAAAACCGCGCAGTTTTTTTAATTTATAGTGATTATTATTATTTTTATATTGACCCATTTTTTAAACTTTCCTCTTTGAATAAATCCTGTTTGCGGCTATCTTCGGTCAGTTATCTACTCTGGGGGTTTATAAAAAAATGCTTGTTTCACAAAACATGGAAACGTTAGAAAATAATGTATCTGCCGCCCGCAGTGTGGCTAAGGTTTTTAATACAGCTCTGATTGAATCTCGCATTTCTTCAAAATCTAATCTCCCAAACGAGCTTACAGAACTTCTAGAAACTCCTGCTGCAGAAGCAATTTTGCAGTCTGTAATTAACCTTTCTCAAAAAGAGGGGATTTCACACTCAGATGCCTCTGTACTATTAATAAACGTTTTTAGAAAACTTGACTCTCTTTGGACCGAATGTCTAATTCAAGAGGGCGCCGAGTCACTTCAAAAGATTTGGAAGCAATAACCCAAGCCGAACATATTGTTATGTTCTT
>CAZQUK010000066.1:0-11569 GCA_964596435.1 uncultured Oligoflexia bacterium | reverse complement strand
AATAAAATCCCATTGAATTTTAATAGTGCCGTTCTCTTTTTCTATTAATTTTTTTGGCGGATTCGGAAAGGGCCCGGCTTTATTAAAAGCATCTGTCGCCGCAGAGTCAAGATCCCTTGTTCCAGAGGCCTCCAGAACCTCGACCTTAACAACAGCCCCTATCTCGTTTAAGCTTACAAGCACGCGTGTTGTGTGATTCATGCCGCTGGCAAGATAGCGACCTTTTGAATAAAGTTTTTCAAAATAGTTTTTTAGTTTCTTTTTCCAGGCCTGGTCGAGTTGTTTTCTTATTCGTTCAAAGTAGCTAAAGTAAACAAATTCTTTTGTATTAAGGGCGGTTTTATCACCCTCCTCTATCCCTTCAACAAAATCATACGGAGAAAGTCCAGAACCCGCCCAATCATCCACAAATAAATCCGTATTGTTTTCAAAATTTTCGTTGGCATCCTCAAAATCGACATTTGTATCTTTCGCTGTTGGAAAATATGCAATACCTAATTTTCGCAAATCTTTAATTTTTGCGCCTGCTCCTTTTTTAGCTATTTCTTTTTGTGGTCTCGCTTCGGCCTGTTTTTTCTTTAGCGCACCATCTCCTGATTCTTTGGCAACAAGTTCTTTTTCAACCTTGAGGTTCTTTTCTCCTAAAAATGCGCTTTCGTCTGGCGCTTCAGTTTCTTTTCCTTCTTTTGAATCAACAATCTTTCTGGTTCTTTCAGGCTCTGACTTGCTGGGCACTAAATCAATCCAAACGGGGGCTGTGTATTTATCTGAAATACTCTCCCAACCTACAAATTTTCCCCACAAGAAAAAAACAAGCACCACCAATGCGTGAAGCAAGAAGGAAAAAGTAAGTGATCTTTGAAAAACCCTCTCTGTCATAATGCACCGCGACCAAACCTACCCACATAAAGTTGTGGCAGGGGTCTTCATTATCTTTTCGGTGCTATTCAAATTCCTCTTTAAAAAAGACTTCGTCTGATTTTGGTGTATTTTCCCTTTCTTGAGCTTTTTCTTCGGGTTCTGTACCCTCAATAAAAGCTTCTTTAAGTGCATATGAACTATTTGGAGGGGCTAATTGCCCCGATTTGGGATCAATACTGGCAAAAACTATCCCCTTGGGAACTCTAAATTCTTGTTCCGGATAAAATTTTATTGCGCTTTTCATATAAGCTAACCAAATTGGGAGCGCCGCGACAGCCCCTGTCTCGTGATGCCCAATACTTCTTTGATCGTCGTATCCCACCCAAACGCCAGTTATAATATTTGAAGTAAAACCCAAAAACCAAGCATCCATATATTCATTTGTCGTTCCGGTTTTGCCCGCTGCGGGGCGCCCAAGACCTCTTGCTTTCCTTCCTGTCCCAAAGTTCACAACTTCCCTTAAAAGGTGGGTCATTAAATATGAAACTCGTGGGTCCATTATTTGGTCGGGATCATCCGCAATTGGGTATCTAGATAAATCTGAAATTAGTTTTTTTCTTTTAAGCTCTTCTTCTGAAAGCACTATTTCTGACTTGTTTATTTCTTCTTCAAAAATTTGTTGTTTTTTTGAAAAAACCGCCGAATCTGGAAGTGGCGTTGGAAAATGTTCCTCAAGAACCTTGCCATTTCTGTCTATAACCCTTGAAATCAAAACCGGATTAATTCGCCTACCTAGACGAGGAAAAACCGAATAAACACATGTAAGTTCTTTTAGTGTTGTGGTGTTACTTCCCAGTGATATTGAAAGATCCTGATTAAACTGCCCCTTCATTCCAAGCCTTCGTGCATATTCTATTACGTACGAAACACCAACGTCCTGTACTACTTTAATTGTTGGAACGTTTCTTGATTTAATTAGCGCCTGTCTAAAGGTTGTGTCCCCGTAGAACTTTTCAGAAAAATTTGATGGTTTCCACTTCCCGCTTTCGCTATCTTCATAAACAATTGGAGAATCATATATGATAGATACAGGCGTGTATCCTTTTTCCAGTGCGGCAGAATATATTACCGGCTTAAAGGCAGAACCCGGCTGTCTACTGGCCTGATATGTCCTATTAAATTCTGAGCGATTAAAATCGTATCCACCAATCATGGCAACAACGTTTCCGGTGTTTACCTCAATAGAAAAAAGCGCAGCTTCAAGTTCGGGTTCTTGTTCTAAAGATACAAAAACCTCATTTTCAGTAGATTTCCGCACTACCTTAACCAGCACCACATGGCCGGGGCTTACAACTTGAGATGGCTTCTTGGGCTCCTGGCCCAGTGTTCGCTTGGCTCCGTCCACGCTTAAAACCTTTTTTGCCCAACTCATTTGAGACATTGGCAAAATAGCATCAATCGTCCCGATTTTTACTCTTGCTTCAAACACCTCATCGTTAACCTCCATAACCACGGCCCTATATATTTTTCCAACAGCCAGAAGATCCGATGTGTTTTTTAATCCAATATGGTTTAACAGATCCTCACCCCCCTCAAGCTTTCCGGCGGGCATAAACAACTGAAAACCCAAAGAATCTGCAATTAATCTTTTTTGAGATGCTGCTAAAATCTCATCAATTCTAACCTTATCAAAAACTCTAGAAATAGGGCCACTGTATCCCCGTCTTTTTTCAACCTCCCTAAGGCCATCTTGAAGACTGTTTCTTGCAGAAAGCGACAGGGAAACTGGCGCATTTATATAAACCCGCAAACCTTCTTCATAAATCATTTTTTCGCCATAACTTTCAAGAAGCTCTCTTCTTACTTGTTCAACAAGATGTGGCGAAATCTCTTTATTTAACTCTTTCTGAAAATATATTTTAATGGGGGAATTTAATGCTGCCTGAAACTGTTCTTCGTTTATAAAGCGGTTTTCCCTCATTCTCATCAACACATATTTTTGCCTTAATTTAGCGCGCCTTGGATTAACGTGGGGGCTGAATCTCCCTGGGGCCTGAGGAAGGCCCGCCAAGAGGGCAGCTTCCGCAAGATTAATATCTTTAACGTCTTTCTTAAAATACAAACGACTTGCCGCCTGCACTCCGTAAGCACCATATCCAAGATAAATTTGATTAAGATACAGGTACAATATTTGTTCTTTGCTTAGGTGTCGTTCAATTCGACTAGCAAGGATGGCTTCTTTAAATTTTCTTGTAAAGCTTCGCTCGGGGCTTAAAAGAAGGGATTTTGCAACTTGTTGAGTTATTGTGCTACCACCCTGGACAATGTGACCCGCTCTAAAATTAGCAATCATCGCCCGAATGATACTCGCAACATTAATTCCTCTGTGTTCATAAAATTGATCATCTTCTGCCGCTATAAAGGCTTTTGTTACATGTTCAGGAACTTGTTCCTGCTCAACCAGGTACCTTCTTTCTTTATAAAATTCGCCAATAATTTCCCAACGCGTTGGACCCTGCACGTCGCCCGGCAGGTGGTCTTGTGGTGCAAATATTTGTGTAACTAAAGAAGGTTTGTAGTCTTCAATTTTAATTATTTCAGGAAGACTTATGGAGAAATAAAAATATATTCCACCACCGATAACCGTAACAAAAACAAGAAACGTAAAAGAAAGTAACAAAAAGAAATGAACTATTCTGGCAACCATACTTTTAGTTTGAGTCATTACTCCAGCTTCCCTTGGTTGCTCACTCCAAAAGCAAGCTCTTTAAGTTTTGAAATATTTTCATACGCAGTTTTTTTTCCAATCAAAATTAACCGCGCTTTCTTTTTGTAGTCACAAAGTCCAATACTACCAAAATCCGGCCTTAATACCGCATCGGCTTTTTCCAGACCTATAAGGTAATTTTTTCTCAAATTTTCTATTGTTTCAAGTGTTTGTAATTCAAGCTCAGAGGCCCCCAAACACGCATGTCCACTCGCATCATCAAGCGCATCCACCACCACAACTGGGTTTTGTAAAATATCTACTTCGCCAAGGGGGGGGATTGGCTGCGTTATTATCGACGAAAACAGCTTGCTTCCGTCTCTTTTTTGTGTTGAAGAAACAAATCCCGGAACAGAAAGGGCAACTCGTAACGCACTTGAAAGGTATTCGGTTTTAGGAAATATTTCAGCCCTGTTTGATTCTTCAGAAAAGAAACCAATTTCAATTGGTGTTCTTGTTTGTTCGATTTTTATTTTTTTAAATAATTTATCTAAAAGATCTTCAAGATCCTTGCCATCAGTGCCTCCACCGCCCCAAAAAGACTTGGGCTTTCTAAAATGTTTTTCTTCCAAAAACATTAAGCGCCACTCAAAATCATTAATATTGCTGCTTGTTGAGTATAGTCCCGCCATGAGGGCGCCCATTTCGCTACAATATATTCGTTCTATCGGTATTCCCTCTTTATCCAGGACTTCAAGTATTCCAGCAAAAACATAGCCCCTCGCAAGAGCCGGACCCAAAACAAGAGTAATGGGGCGCGGCCATTCTTTTTTCTCCCCTTGTGTGTCAACCGCGGGCCCATTAGTTTCAATATCGGGTGGCGCCAATATTTCAACCGTGCGTTGATCTTTTACCCCCTCGGGCGCGCCACTGGCCTCATTTGTTTTTACTGTTGTGCAAGACGACAACATAAGAATTAATAATAACGACGAAACCAGGATTTTCTTCATAAAGAATTTTTCCAGTGTGCTAAATATTCAACATTACCCTTTGTGCCAACTATGGGTGATTTTATCAGTCCAAGCAGCTCAAGGCCATTGTTTTTACCATATATTTTTACACTATTGACCGCATCTTCTCTGTGCTCGCTAGACCTTACAATACCACCCCTAGAAACACGCTCTTTGCCAACCTCAAATTGGGGCTTTATGAGAGTTATCCAGTCCGTATTTTTTTTCGAAAACTGCAAACACGCTGGAAAAATCTTTTCTAATGATATAAAGGAGACATCAATTACAATAAGGTCCACCGTTTCGCCAATTACATCAAACGTCAAATATCTTGCGTTTATTTTTTCATGCACAACAACCCTTGGGTCACTTCTTATTTTCCAGTCCAAAATATTCTCACCCACATCCACACAGTGCACTTTTTTTACATCTCCCATTAATAATAAATGAGTGAACCCCCCCGTTGATGAACCAATATCAAGTGCCGTTTTTTGTCCAATGATTATATTGAAGTCTTTAACTGCCTTTTCTAACTTAAGCGCACCCCTAGAAACATACGGGTGATCCGGTTCTTTTATTCGGATTGTTGAATTAACATTAACTTTTGTGCCGGCTTTGGTGCATGGTTCGTCATTAATAAGAACCTTTCCGGCAATAACAAGCGCCCTTGCTCTTGCCCTTGAGGCCACAAACCCAAGATCCACGAGTAGTTCGTCCAGTCTTATTTTTGTGGACATAAAAGCTTTATTTCGTAGAGAACGACTGAAACTCTGGACTCCCTGTTTCTGAAACTCTTGATAATATCTCCACCCGCTCTTTTGCCCTGTTCAAATGATCCTGGCATTTTTTTACTATACTAACGCCCTCTTCATACATTTTAAGCGATTCCTCCAAGCCAAGGCTGCCTGATTCAAGTTGGCTCACGGTTTCTTGAAGTTTTTCAATTGATTTTTCGAAACTCACATCTAGACTTTCTTTTTTTTCCATGTGCTGCTTTTAACACCTGACAAAAGCAAGAGAAAGAAAAAATATAAGTAAAGTATACCTAATTTTTGGTTACTCCCGTCAACCTTCCCCTATAAAAGTGATAAACAAATTCTCCATACTTGATGCTCACGGGCGAACCTTGAATCTTAAGAGCTTTAGAAACGCTTCGACACCCTTCAAGCGGCATTGCTTTGTAATATCGATCAACTTCTATTGATCGCACCTCAACAGCACCCGTTTGTTCGTTAAAAACATGCGCGGCGCACACAAACTCCGTGGTTGAGCTAATATTTCGCTGGTGTAATTTCTTGGCGCCTGTTTCGTTTCCCTGGAAAAGTGAGTAGTCATAGATGGCGTGAACGACGTTACCGCTTAAAAAAACAAGGACTGAAATTAATATTACCAATAAAATCGGATAGTTCTTCATATTATACACCCACACCCTTCTGTTATAATTAATAAGTCAGATATCGGATTAAAATCATTTTACTTGAGTTTTTTTGTCAACCACCGATATGTAACTTATGGTGGGTTTGTTTTCGTGGCGGCATGCGCCCCGCGGCATGTTTTATAGAATTTTATTTTTAGCTTTTTTGTCCACCTTTATGATTAGTGGGGTGGGCACTCTTGCTTTTTGTGAAACAGGAAATAAAAAAATTACCTGCATTAATGATGGAGTACTTTTATCCTCCACAATTGAGTTCATCGACGTCTATCGCTCTCCAAACACGCTCGGCGAGTGGGAGCTTCCTCTTTCGCCGCAAAAACCCGAAATTTTAACCAGAGCCAAAATTCAACTTCAACTTGAAAAAATTGAAAGCACCAGCACCACCAAACCCTCTCCAAATTTTTGGACACTGTGGGTTCGCTTTTCTTTTCCCGATTCTGAACAACCCGTCGGAATTCCTTTTACGTTTCCGTATATGGAAATCTCATGGAAAGACGCGAGAGGAAACGCTGTTTTTCATCCAATAGATTTTTCAAATGCGTGTCAGTACCCAGGGCGTTCATTATTTCCAAACCAAAACTGGTCTGTAACCGTTCCGCTTGAGGTCGAATCAGAACCAACCGTTTTTTCAAATTTTAAAATTAAACTTTGGGGTGCCAGAAACTGAAGCCTCTATTGTGGACCTATTACGTTAACAACACCTGGAGAAATAATGCTATATTCGGACCAAACAACCCGCTGCTCCAGGTTTTCTAAAAAACTAATCCTACCACCCTCTGGAACTTGAATTCCTAAGAAGCGAAATCTTTTTTCAGTAAGCGCGTTGTTAACCAGCAAATATCCTTGTTCCGAGAGCGTGTAAACCTCGGGCTTAAGTTGTGGCTCCGAATCGACTGCATCTAGGCCTGGGTAAAGGGCCTCGCCCGCATGCTCAGAAACCACACCAGGAAGTGCGCCAACAATGAGTCCACTCTCAACACTAACGCCACCTTCAAGCTGGTTTATCCAGCGTGAAATTTGTGCTTCAGAAAATCTAAAAAGTGTTGCGCCCCCAAAATTATCGCCCAAAATTCTGTATCTGTGTATGTAACCACCCGTCCCCATGGTTTCCAAATAAACAGGATAGCTGTTAACAACCAGGACTGATGGGATTGTAAATTGTCCACTCCCATCAGTTATAGCAACCTTGCCGCTCTTCCCAACAACATGAATCGCAATATTTTGTAAGGCGCTTGCTTCTTCAGATTCGGCGTCAAGCACTCTCCCCTTAAGCTCCCTTGGCGCAATTCCTGTAAGTTCCAAATAACTTGCCGTGCCCCTAATTACCGGCACCGAAACGGCGCCGTGGCCATCCTTGCCGTCTAAAAAAACGACGGGTATGGGTGAATTATTATTGGGGTCTGGCGCCACGTTTAGCCAAAAGAAGTATTTTGTTTTTTTGTTATTAAAATTTGGATCGCTTTCTTTTACTTCCCTAAAATTGCTGTCCAGGTATACAATCTGTTCTGCCCTTGTAGATATGCTCAGCCGATAATCGCCGCTTAACTTTCCGTATATAATGGCGCTTTCTTCTTGAAGTTCCGCGCCCAAAAGCATCGCAAGTCCCCTAGCGGTATTGTCCGACACAAGCGGCACCACTCCGCTGTCTTCTGGTTTTTTCATAAAAATCAGATCCCAGTACCCCTCGGGAGCAGACAAAGAATACCACCTTGCGTTTTGTGACCGGCAATCTCCCTCAAAGCTCAGAACCTCGGCGCTATGTAGTGCTGGGGCTAGATTCTTATTAAAGTCGTCATTGAACCAAAACTTATCCTCTGCGCCACAGATGGGAGCCAACGGGATATCCTTTTTCTTGTGTGGCGTGGATGGCGGCGGCGTTGGTGGTTGTAATGCGTCCCTGTGGATATCCACACCGACCTGGATATCCATTTCTTTTTTTGCATAACCTTCCGCGTGCAGATTTTTGCCCGCGACTTTCGTCGTGTTATTTTCTGGAAGTCCTCGCGCAACGAGGGCTCCCGGCCCCGGGGCTGCTTCCTTCTCAATATTCGACGTGCTGCCATTAGAGCCGCCCGTTGCCCCAGTTACGTAGTTTTTGAACGTTTTTTCTTCTTTTTCTGATAAATCCGCAGCCGCATTCGTCGGCCCACTATATGTATGTTGCCCGCTTAGCCGCTCGGTCCGCGAATCTGCGGCGCGAAGCTCATGACCATCCTTATTGACAGGATTGGAAGCGTCTCGACTGCAGTCCTCCTTTGCCGCAACAGCAACAACAAGCTGTTCGGTTCGGATCGGCGCTGACTGCGCAAGAACGACCGTGTCTGTTTGAAGTTGTGCATTTGTTGTTTTCTTTGGTGCCACACGGACCTGAGTACTCATCGCGGGGCTTTGGTTTTTTTCCGCTATTTCTGCAGTGTTACTTGTGGCTGGATACTCACTTATTGCTTTTGATTTTCGGCCTCTTTTTTTGTTTTTTACCTTTTTATCTTGTTCTAGGGTCACTAGTTTTATTGCTTGTTTTGCTCCGTCATCTCTTGTTGCCACAATAAACCGCGCTCTTAATCCAAAGAAAATTCTTTGAATCTTTCTTTTTTCGTTAACCGGACTCGATTCAGTTTTTGAAGCAGAAATTATTTTTAGTCTGTCTTTTACGTTGCGTCTTTTTTTAATTTTAGAAATATGTTTTTTTGAATGCTTGAATTTGATTTTATTAATAGAATTTTTAAAATTTATAATTTCTTTTTCTGTTCTGTTCGTGATCGCTACTGGTTTAATCTTTTTTATTGCTCGATTAATCTTAACTATCTGTTTTACAGACCCTTCAATGTTTTTGCTTATTTTTAAGGGTTTATTGTTGTTTTTTATTTGATCAACGCCGGACGAACCACAGCCCAAGATCGTGCTAAAAAACAAAGCGCCAACCACAAGTAATGACGACTTTTCTATTTTAAGTCCCCGTTTAAGCAAGTGCATTCCTTCCATGGATTACATTGATGTACATCCGGCTATATATATATTTTAGTGGCGCAAAAAAAATACCGCAAGTGATTTGTGTGGTCTGCTCTCTAGTCTTTTTTTGTTTCGGCAATTTGTTGACGGATTATTGCTCTTTTAAGTTTTAATTCGAGCTCCTTAAAACTCTGTTGGTCAACACAGCCCCTGGAGAGTTCTTCCTCAACAAGTTTTTGTGTTTCTTTTGCTTGTTCATACTTAATGTCTTGGCGTCGCTCTATTAATTCAGCAAGAATGCTTACTTTATTTCCACTCACCTCTAAAAAACCCGAGGAAGTAAGACCAATTTCATTTTTTCCGCTGGTTGTTATGTAAGAAAAAATACCTGTATCAAGAGCGCTTATCATTGAGGCGTGGCCAGGTAATATTTGAATTTCGCCCTCAAGTGTTGTAATAGTAATTTCCTTAACCTCCACCCCCTTAATAAAAACACCCTCTGGTGAAAAACCACTTAAGTCTAAAACTTCAGTCATTATTAACCCCACTAGTCAGCAAGAATTTTTGCTTTTTCTTGTGCCTCTTCTATTCCGCCAACAAGATAGAAGGCCTGCTCGGGAAGTGCGTCGTGCTTACCCTCACAAATTTCCCTAAAGCCCCTAATAGTATCTTCGATTTTAACAAACTTTCCAGGAACGCCCGTAAAAGCTTCTGCAACATGAAAGGGTTGTGACAAGAATCTTTGAATTTTTCTGGCCCTTGCAACAACCTGTTTATCTTCCTCAGAAAGCTCGTCCATACCAAGTATTGCTATTATATCCTGAAGGTCTTTGTAGCGCTGAAGTACGGACTGAACATCTCTAGCAACTCTATAGTGTTCCTCGCCAACAACCTGTGGATCTAAAATTCTCGAAGTCGAAGCTAGCGGATCCACGGCCGGATAAATTCCAAGCTCAACTATTGCTCTTGATAAATTTGTCGTGGCATCAAGATGGGCAAAGGTGGTTGCGGGGGCCGGGTCAGTATAATCGTCCGCGGGGACATATATAGCCTGAATTGATGTTATTGATCCCTTGTTTGTTGAAGTTATTCTCTCTTGTAATTCTCCCATCTCAGTACCAAGTGTTGGTTGATAGCCAACGGCAGAAGGAATTCGTCCTAAAAGAGCCGAAACTTCAGAACCGGCTTGTGTGAATCTAAAAATATTATCAATAAACAATAAAACGTCCTGTTTTTCTTCGTCTCTAAAATATTCTGCAACGGTTAATGCCGAAAGCCCAACTCGCGCTCTTGCTCCCGGTGGTTCGTTCATCTGACCATAAACAAGGGCTGTTTTATTAATAACTCCAGACTCTTTCATCTCAAGCCAAAGGTCATTACCCTCTCTGGTTCTCTCACCAACGCCAGCAAAAACTGAGTATCCACCGTGGTGGGTTGCAATATTATTTATAAGCTCCATTATAATAACGGTCTTCCCCACGCCAGCGCCACCAAAAAGCCCAACCTTTCCTCCTTTTGCGTAAGGAGCAAGAAGATCGACAACCTTTATTCCCGTAAAAAAAGGCTCCACAGAAACCGACTGTTCTTGAAAACTTGGTGGTTTGCGGTGTATTGGATAAAACTTTTTTGCCTCAACGGGGCCCACCTCATCAACAGGGTTTCCAATCACATTAACAATCCGGCCAAGCGTTTCTTGTCCGACTGGCATTTTTATTTGATCACCGGTATCCAACGCGGGTTGACCACGAACAAGGCCGTCGGTTGTGTCCATTGAAACACAACGAACCGAATTTTCCCCAATATGTTGTGCAACCTCAAGGACCAAGTTCCACTCTTCATTATTAATGGTGGGGTTTGTTATTCTAACCGCATCATAAATAGCGGGTAGTTTTCCTGATTCAAACTCAACATCACAAATCGGCCCAATAATTTGTTTTACTCTTCCCATGTTTTGCGTTTTTTCTTTTTCTGCCATTTTATAACTCCCCTTTTCATTAATTATTTTTTTGGGATTCGGTTCCACCAATTATCTCTAAAAGTTCTTTTGTTATTCCTGCTTGTCTTTCTTTATTGAACTGAAGCGTTAGGGCCTTAATCATTTTTTCGGCATTTCTTGAAGCATTGTCCATCGCGGACATTCTAGATCCATGCTCACTCGCCTGATTCTCAAGTAAAATTCTGTATGCCTGTATTGAAAAGTGTTTTTTTAATAAAGACGAAATTACATCTTTTATGTTGGGTTTTATTATGTAGTTTGAAATATCCTGGGTGTCTTCCTCGTTTATCTCTTTTACCCACGGTGTTTCCTCAATGGGTAAAAAACCCTCCACCACCGGCAGTTGGCTTAGCGCGTTCTTAAATTCATTATAAACAAACTTAACTTCATCAACTTCGCCGCAACTATATCTTTCAAATATTTCAGATTTGAGCCGTAAGGCCTTTTCAAAGGTAACGGCCCCACCTAAATCCACAAACCTCCGCCCTCGTTCCCAGGTACTCTTTTTAAAAAGCTCAAAACCCCTTTTCCCTACAAACCCGATCTCGATTTCATCGTAATCATCTTTGTGTTTATCAAGCCAAGCAAGCGCCGCTTTTACTATTCCAGAA
>CAZQUK010000065.1:11651-12237 GCA_964596435.1 uncultured Oligoflexia bacterium | reverse complement strand
TCATTCAGAAGTAGGTACCCTCTTTTTTGAGTTTTTAAATGCCGATAGTGGTAAATTTGGCAAATTTTCTGACTCAACAAAAAGATCTACCTTAGGCCCACTTGTCCTTACATAGATATCAACTTTTTGTTCTTTTTCAGTATTACCCAGTCTATCAACTCCTCTGTAATATATTGTGCGCCGAGATTCATTCCACTCTGAAAGCTCAATGGGGGATTTAAGTTCTTTATAACTTTTTCCATCATAACTTATTTCTACTCTATCTAAACCCGCACCAAGGTCGCCTCCTTCAAATTCAAGGCGATTAGGCACTGCAGACAAATAGACATCTCCCTTTTTAACCATTTTCTGACTGGCCTTAAGTTTCGTTGTTGGCGGCGTGTTGTCTATAACAAGTGTGTAAGGATTTGCTTCCTCAAAATTTCCAACATTATCAAAAGCCTTGAAATAAAACTGATATTCTTTTGGTTCATTAAAAACAAATTCCACTTGGGTTGTCGGTGAAAAGTTTTTTCCATCCATTGCAACCAAAAGATCCTTTACACCACTATCTGCATCTAAAACATTGGCTTTTAGTTTAAAACCT
>CAZQUK010000065.1:0-11641 GCA_964596435.1 uncultured Oligoflexia bacterium | reverse complement strand
GCATAAATTTTTCCACCAATTGTAACCGACCGGCCGTCCTTTGCAAGACTAACCAGCGGCGGTTTGGTGTCCTGAAAAAGATCAATAGCCTTCCAGTGTTCCTGGTTCCCCACGTTATCCACGGCCCTGTACTTAAGTATTGTTTTGTTATCTGAAACAACGATCGGACCAGAATAAGTTGTAACTGGACCGTCATTTATTCTGTATTCCACTCTTTCAACACCGGAAAGTGCATCTTGTGATTCAAGTTTAATCTGGCTGGCACTACTTATGTATAGCCCTTTTTTGTTTTTAAATGAAACACCTTCAATTTTTTCATTTGTTGTTGGTGCCGTGGCGTCGATTGTAAAATTAACTGTGTATGAATTTTCTTTATTACCAACATTATCTACAGAAAATATTTTAAGTGATCTTTTGCCTTCTTTTAAGAAATTAATGGGTTTTTCGAATGTTGCCGCCTTACCTTCATTTTCCCAGATTACTTTTGCAACTCCCGACAAATTATCCTGGCTCACTACGGTTAAGCTGGAGTTTGGATTTACAAATAAATCAGATCCACCACTAAAGGTTGGCCCGCGCCACACCACCTGGCTCTGTGGAGATGCGGTATCCACAAAAATTCTGAAACTTTGAATCGGGCTCCAGTTAAGTACTGGGTCCACAGCTCTGAATCTAATTAAATGCACACCACCACTTGTAAAATTCAGGGCGCCTGCGTAATCCTTAAATTCACCACCATCAATACTAACTTCAATTCTTTCTAAAAATTTTGACTGATCGGTTGCTCTGACAGTAAATACGCTTTTTTCGTTTGAAAAATATTTTTGTCTTTCCTTATCGTAGTAAAATCCAAAGGTCCCAACCAGAATGGCGGGCTTTATGGTTTCCTTTTTAATGTCCTCACCAAACCCAGGAGCTGTTTTAACTGCCGCTAAATAAATAAAAATAAATAAAAATAAAAATGCGCATCTTTGTACTAACTTCATTTTGATCCTCCTAAAAATAAAAACGTGACTAGATAGACAATTTACTTATCGACAGATTTGGCGTTGTTGTTTAAGGAAAATGCTTAATAATTAAATGCTTATATAAAAACTTGTGCCGTGCTTTGTCAGTGTCCATGCAGCATTTTTTGAGTGGGAAAAACTACTTTTTAATATCGCCAACAGGTGCCTTATCGTGCCCCACAGCATGAACAAGATAACCCCACATAACACCAAAGATATCCTTAAAAAACCCTTCCTGATAATGGGGTCTATAGCGATTCAAGAAACTCACAAGGTTCCAGTTTTCGTGTTGATGATCTGCAATATAGTCAACAAGATCGTGCGCCACAATAAGAAGTGTACTTAAAGAACCAAGCTTTTTATAATTTATTTTGTTTGGAAAACCACTTCCATCGGGCCGCTCATGATGCTGTGTAACAAGCACGTTTACATCAGGAGGAATTTGCCTGAACTCCCCTACCTTACTTGCTGCGTCTTCAGGATGATGTAAATATTTTTCAATTTGTTTTTCATTAAACTTATCCGCCTTAAGCGTTAAATCAACAATGTTTTTTATTTTAGCAAGACTATCATCTTCAAGTGTTATGTCGTGTAAAAATGAGGCCATAGTAAGCTTGTAGAATGTCAAATCGGATTTCCACCCCATAAGACCCGAAACAAGACAGCTAATATTTGCAAGAAGCAAACTGTGTGAACTTAAATAACTGTCAGGATTAAGTGTCAGCTTTTCAAAAAGTTTATTTAAATCGGGTGATTTTTTTATGGTTCCAATAGCAACAGTAACGGTGGCCTTTGTTAATTGTTGAACATCTTTATTCATTCCGATTTTAGAGGCAACCTGATGGATTGTTCCAAGTGTATGCTCTGTAACAGTCATACCTTCAGCGTATGAAAGCTTGCTGGTTTCGGCTTTTTTTATAGCTCCTGAGATTTCTTCAAGAGCCTTTTTGGTCTCTTCGTGGGAAACCAAAAGAGCCGCCTCTTCAAGTGCTTCTGATGAAGTTTCAGTCGATAAATCCTGAAGTGAAACAAGGTCATTTGTTAATCTTTCAAGGAAAATTTCAACTTCATCGTTTTTTACATAAAGCATATCAATATTTTTCTGGTGATACTTATCAAAATCTTCCTGACCAAAATAATCATCGGCACTCAAAACCTTCACGTATTTTTTGCCGGAAAGTTTAATATAACAATCGCCCCCGACTCTATTAAAAGTTAAAAGAGTATTTAATTTAATACCTAAATATTCGTCATGTGTGGGCTTTGAGTCTTTTGGATTTATTTCGACGTACATTGCTACGAATTTTTTTAACTCTCTCATTACATCAGGTTTTAGTATCCATTCAGGAGAACCAAGTTTATCTGCAAAGCCCTTTTTAGCTGTTGAAGGGTAAACTAATGTAATAAGAGGAAGCTCACGTCCTATTTCCGGCAAATATGCAATTAGCCGGCTTGCAGCATCCTTTGGTGCGTCCTGATCAACAATGATCAGGACATATTCTTCATTCACCAATCTGGCTTTTGCTTTTTCGAAATCTTTTTCAACCACGATATCCACACCAAATGACTTCGTGATTCCAATAGAAATAATTTCAGTTAAAACATCGTTATCCTGAACCAGTAAAATCTGCTTACTCATTCTTTTGCTCCTAGCTAATTAAAGACTATAGTAATTAGAAGTATTTATCTAGAAGTAACCCGGGTATGCACTTGACGTAACCTGTGCCTGATTTCATTGATCTTTTCAACCAAAAGTGACGTCAAGTGCATACCCAGGAGAAGTAAGCCCCGATTAAAAATATTTTGTCACACCGCCAAAATTAAGTTGTTTTGCATCACAACAAGGTTTTTCACAAAAAGTGAAATATCTTCCCAATAACTCAGCGATATCTATAAAAATTTTTCCAAAAAAACCCGACAAGATCAAGAGGAGTTCCAAAGACATGTCAGAAAAAAAAGAATGGTACTTACCAGACCCCAAGGGACAAGAGCCTCTTGGTCCGTTTTCTATTGATGAAATAATAAAAAAAATCAAATCAGGGGAGCTAAAACTAGATGATTTTATAAGTTATCCGGCGAAAACCGGTAGAAAGTGGTCACGAATATTTGAATTTGTTGAATTAACCACAAGCATGACACCTTACCCCATATGTCCACCGCCAAAGGTTTTCAGCAAGGGGATTTACCAAACAAAAGATCTAGAAAAATCTGAATCTGATGTTGTAATTGAAAAATTAAAATCACTTTCCATTCTCCCTGAAGTTGAACTAAATGCCTACATAATTATCCATAACCGCAATACCTGTATTAAGGGACGTGCACTGAAAATCAGCGAAAAGGAGCTGTTGGTTAAAGTCAGCGATAAACATGATTTTGAAAAAGGTGATGAAGTTAGTGTTACTGTGTTTCATTCTCCCGATATAAAAAGTTTTTCTGTTCCCTCCGTGGTTCTTGATAGATCCAAAACCACAGATAACCAGATTAGATTATTTTTTCTGCGAATTAATCCTGAAGTAAAAAGACAGGTTGGTAAATTCATTGCCGAAAATATTACCAAAAGCAAGGAAGCCGCGCCAAAAGAGATATGAAATATAAATTTTTTGGATTTTTCATTCTTTTTTTTATTCTTGTACGGCAAGTATCTTTGGCCCAGAGTGCTCTTGACATTTCAAGAATAAAAACACTATTACTGAATCCAAAACAAAGCCAAACCATTCCTGATCTTCAAAAAAAACATCCAGACTATCCAATAACAGTTATTTTACAGGCACACCGAGCAGAGCAAAATAATAACGCTGAGGACGTTTTAAAACTAATTGAACCATTAAGAGAACAAGTTTTTTACTTCGGAATTGAAAAAAGTATTTCTGAAAGCAAAAGAAAACTTGAAGTTGGCACGCTTGCCGGATTCAGACCCTGGCGGGAATTTGCTTATATTCTTTTAGGAAGAGCTTATTACAAACTTGGCTGGTACAGACAGGCAATTGAGGCTTTCTCGGGGATACCTGATAATTCCCCACTTTATTCTTTTGCATATACCGACCTTGTCTGGTCACACCTTGCCGCAAATGAAATTGATCTTGCAGAAAAAACGCTTAGTGAATTTAGAGAAAACCTTCATAAAGACAATATAATAAAAATTGAAATAAAACTACAAAGAGCTCTGCTTTACATCCGCCAAAACAAATTTCAAGAAAGCATTAAAATTACAGCTCCAATTATTAATATGAAAAGTAACCCTCTTCACCCAAGAGAACAGGTTCTGGCTTTTAAAATTTTTGCTGAAGCAGGCTTCCGTTTCTGGCTTGAAAATTCAAACAAATGGGGCTTTAAAGAAAGCATTAAGAATCTTACAAAAGTTATTGATGCCTCAAAGAGTATTAAAAAAACGTATTGTGATTCGGAGTGTGTTTTTTTTATTGCCGAGGCGCACTGGAACCTTGCTAGTCTTTATAGAATTGAAGATCCCGTAAAATATGAAAACACCTGGAAGTCATCACTTAAAACCGCCAACGACTGGCTCACACCTTTAGTCGGTGCATCTCTTAAAACAATGAGGGCCACAGTGAAGGAAGATGCATTTTTTTTATCTATTGCGGTTTTATGGGAGCAGGGAAAACAAACCCAGGCGTTACCCAGAATTCATGCGTTCTCAAAACTTTATCCACAGGGCCGCTACAGAGAAGATATTTACCAGCTTGTTGCAGATTATTACTTTGAAAAGGGCCAATTCACTAAAGCCATTGAAAACTACAGGGAGCTTGTAAAAATTGCCGAGTACGATAAGGCCGCCTACGGAGTATATAAAGCTGCCTGGGCCTTTTATAATATTCAAAAACAATGGGAAGCCTTGCGCCACATGGAGCGCATTGTATTACATTATAAACCTTCTGATTCCAACGAAAGACAAACAAGTATAAATAAAGAAGCAAGACGCGACATGCTTCTGTTTATGGCCGAACTTCTGAATTCAGAAAAAGCCCTAGAGGAGCTTAAGATTTTTAATTATGAAGGACGCGAAAAAATTGAAGCATGGGAGCAGCTGGCGTTTACATATAAAAAAATCGGAAAGTTTGATTATTCCTGCGACGTTTTTGAAAAGCTCCTTAAAGACAATAACCAAAATTTGCGCGCTTACGATTGGCTTGGCGAACTTTCAGATAATCACCTGCGTTCTGGCCAAAGAAGAAAGATATCGCAAGCTGTTGAAACTTATTTTCCAAATCTTCCAACCGAAAAAACTCACAGTACGGATGAAATTACAAAAGCTAAAAATATTTTTTTAAGCAGGCTTGCAAACATTAACCTTACTATACACAAAGAGGGCAGGAAAACTGACGACCCTGAAATTTGGCTGGCCGTTGACGATACTTACAGAGTATTTAACAAGTATTTTCCTGAAAGTAAAATTGCGAAAGTCTGGTACCATGGTGCACAAAGACTTGAACAAAGAGGAATGCTCTGGGACGCAGTTGTATGGTACAAAAGGGCCGCTGAAATCCATGGATTTGAAAACAGCCAGGACGCCGCCATTAGTGTTTTGAGCATTATAAAATCTCAAACCGCAGCTTTAAGTTTAAAAAAGAACTATGATGTGGCGGAATATAAAAAAATTACAGATTCCAGTTTCTGGTTTATAAAAACATTTCCAAACACACCACAAAGACACCTTGCGGATCATGTATATCTTGAATCTTTACAAAAAATTGGTCAAATGGATACGACAATTAATTATTTAAAAGAACTCTTTTCAGGAGGAAAAAACCTTAAGGAAAATATTGAAAAGTTCCAAAACGTAAAGGCCCGCTTTTATCATACTAAAAACTGGCAGGAAATATTCAAACTTTCTCAGGCCATAATACCATCGGTGCCTGATGGTAAGGATAAAAACGTAAAAGACTTTATAAATGAACTTATGTTATCGAGCCAGGAAAGTGCCTTTCAGGCAGCATTTAAATCAAAAGATGACAAAAAACTTTTAAGAGAGTGGTATCTAAATGCAATAAAAACATCCTACAAAAAAGATATTACACTAAAATCCTGGTACAATCTTTTACTATCTTATGCACTTCCGGAAGAAATAGATAATCTTCTGGGTATTTATAAAGATTATACAATCGATGATTTTAAGGACTACAAGCCGCACACAGAAGAAGCGGGCCTTATGGCTGGTATCGAACTGCAAATTGCAAAAGCCTATAATTATAAATTTGATGATGTAAAAAGGGCAGATAAAATAATTTCCTCTTTACGGTTTCGTGAAAAATCCCAGGAAAATGAAACCGAAAGATGGATTGCAGCTATTACTTATGCAAATTATTATGAATCCGAAAAGTTTCTTGATCAGATCCATATTCTTGAAAAATTTAAATCTCAGATCTTAAACGATATAAATAATCAGATATATATTTCATATCTTTTATTCTGGAACCAGAAACTTGATACGGCGTGGGCAAAGTTAAAACCAATATTAGAAAAAAAGGAGGTCCCGCCAGATGCATACCTCTTATTAAGGGATCTTTTCTACTATTCAAAAAATGAGGACTCCTCTATTTTTAACGCTGTCAGTGCCTGGCTAAAACAAAGGCAAGAAGCTCTTATCAAAACGCCACCACTGATTTCTGTGTGGGCACATATACTTCATCCGGATTTTAATATTGATGAAATTGATGACTGGAAAAATTTATCAAAACCAAATGAATCCTATTCTGACAACCCGGTTGAGGACCTTGAAGCCAGAGTGGATATAGTTAAAAAAACATTTACCCAGCTTGATGAAAAGATATCAAACCTTGATTCACTTCTAAAAAGCCGGGCACCACAAATTCAGGCTCAGACATCATGTTTATTACCTGTATATAGGCAGAATGCTGTAATTAGCTTAAAAAACCTTAAAGAACCTGCTATTAATGAACTTAAGCAGTGGGGGGAGTTTGAAAAGAAATTAGATTCTAGGATTTTGGAATTTGAAACTTCCCTAAAAAAAGAAGTGGGTTTTTGTAAAAAACAACTGGACGTGGCGGTATATTTACTTGAGCTGGACCCAAATAGTGCGTGCATTTGGGATAAATGTCTAAAAGACAGCACACCATCAATTAGCGACCTTATTGATATTAAATCAAAAATTGAAAACCAGAATATTAATCTTGCTGATAAAGTATACAAATATCTTGAAGTTGGTGCCTACCCACTGGCAGAAATGAACGCAAGGTCCGCTGAGAACATTGAGGAGCGTTATTTTCTTTTTGGACTAATAAGGCTTGCTCATAACGACACATGGAACGCGTCATCCCTTTTTAAGGAAGCCGTAAAAGCAGGTGGAAACACTTCGCAATCAAATTTACTTCTAGCTAATACGGCACTTGCAAATAAGAATTTTAATATTGCAAAAAATCTTTTGCACTCCGTGAATGAAAAAAACCTTAACGAGTGGCAAAAAGCTCTTTTTGATAAAATAAATGCTAGGCTGGAATGAATACTAAAGACGCCTAGCTTTTGTTATTGCCAAAACCACTACTGTTTCCGCAGTAGGGCGTCTATTTCGTCCGGGTTAACTGTTGGTCTGCCGCCACCAAAAGCATTGAGTGTGTATTCAAGACGGTTAATTAGTATTGTCTGCTCCTCAGTGGTTTTTTCGGTATCATGATATAAAAGATGCTGAACTGTGGTAAGTGCATCCCAAAGACTACCAATGCATTTGCGTATCTGCGGCCTTTTTTCAGCAAGACAGCCTTTTTCGGCAATTTCCTCTCCAAGACGGGCGATTTGTGAAATATTTTTGAAATCCAGTTGCTCGGCAGTACCACGTATTGCGATCATACGTTCAGAGAAAACCTTAAAGAGCCCCTTGTTTTCATCCATGCTTTCTTCAATTTTTTTTAGCGTCTCTTCTGCCGTCCTGGCAAAACCCTGAAGTTCTTCCAAAAACTCTTTAGTTCCTTGTTTCTTTTTCTGGGAAGCAACCATAATCCCCAAGCCCCCTTCATTTATTTAACAATTAAGAGTTTACCTTCAATTGTCCACTTTGTTAAGGGTTTCAATAAATTGTTGCCACCCTTATAGCGGCGCCCCAAAAAATTTCGTATTATACAAAAGCCAAGGCGCGCCGCATCGTTCCAGGTGGCGGAGGGGTGTTAATTTAGGGTGGTTAATTTAGGGGGGGGTAATTTAATTGTTTCTGGTGCCTCAACTTGGAGTTTGGCCCAGTAATATTATTTCTTTTAAGCATTACAAAAAGTGTGCTTCTTGCAATTCCAAGAATTTTTGCAGCCTCAGTTCTATTACCACTTGATAAGCGCAAAGCTTTAAGCACAAGCACGCGTTCCATTTCCTGCATACTTAGAATTGCGCCACCAAATTCATTATCATCACTCTCTTCACCGCTTTGTGAATTAATTAAAAAGCCAAAATCATCCTCCGAAAGAATTCTATTAAACTCCTGTGCCATACCGCATGCACGTTCAACATTATGACGCAGCTCTCTTACATTACCTGGCCACGAGTAAGATTTTAGCCGTAACAAAGCGTTTGGTGACAATTGAAAGCCGAATTCCTGTGCGAAAGTTTTGGCTAAAAACTCAATGTCATCCATCCTTCCTCTTAAGGGGGGAACCCGAATTTCAATTGATGCCAATCTATAAAAAAGATCCTGCCTAAACCTGCCTTGTTTAATTAATTTTTTTAGTGGTTTATTTGTTGCACAAATTACCCGCACATCGGTTTTTACTACTCTGTCGGAACCAACAGGCCTGATCTCACCATTTTCAATAAATCGCAAAAGCTTGACCTGAATATCCAGCGATAAATCGGCAACCTCATCTAAAAACAAAATCCCTCCGTGTGCCTGCATTAATGCGCCTGGACGTGTATTTATGGCCCCAGTAAATGAACCCTTCACGTGTCCAAAAAGTTCGCTTTCTGCTAAATCCGCAGAAAGAGCACCACAATTAATAGCAACAAAATTACCTTTAGCACGTGGACTCCATGCATGAATTAGTGCAGCTAAAATTTCCTTACCGACACCAGTTTCACCTTCTAAATAAACTGAAAGGTTGGTCCTGGCCGATCTTTTAACACTTTGTAAAAGATCCACGCCAACTTTTGAACAGGTCTTCCACTGAAGGGTTCCTGAGGGGAAGTTTACTCCTTCTGATAGACCACTTTCATTTTCAAGCATAATATGGCTGTCCCCCAGATTGATTTTCACTCCAGGTAAAAGCTCGGCCTCACGAACTTTAATATCACCAAGAAGGGCGGCTGGGGCCCCAACCGGAACGCGTAACCAATATGGCGAAATATCGTTTTTTCCCTGCATATTATATTTTTCAATAAAAGCTGCTTGGGGGAAAACTTTAATATCCCTAAGACAAACTGAACAATCCCGGCTCGCACCAATACTTATTGGCGCATCACCAACAGGAAAAGACCTCTTTTCACCTGTTGCTTCCTGTATTTTTAATTTCCACATGTGTTTTTTACCTCCATCTTTATTGTTTTTCTTCTGCTCTTAGCAAGTCTCATACCAGGACAATTTGTTTGATTTTCATTCATAAACTTACAAGCAGCGATAAGATGGGTTCACTTTGATTTTTTTGGTTCATAAATAGAACAGCATTTACTCGACAAAATGGTGCAAAATTGTTTTAATATAAACACATAGCGCAACTATTGGAGGAAGCGTGCTAGAACCCCTGATAACTAATTTTCTAGGTCTTAGCCAACAACAACAGATTATTTTTGTTTTTGTAATTGAGGGCCTAGTATTTTTAAGTACTCTACTCTTTCTGGTTCAACCAGAATTTGTTTGGAGAAATGCGCACGTCACACTTAGGGGGGTTGCAGGTTTTGTTGGCTGGCTTTTTACTCTTGTACTTTTTTTTTGGTCCTTTGTGGTTGGCGTGGTTTTATTTATAAACAAAATTGATATCAAATTCTGGTAAGGAAGCCAAAAGATGAACCATAAAAATACTATTGTAATTGTGGCACCTTCATCTGTTGTACCCGCAGTTGAACTTAATAATGGTGTTAATAAATTAAAAGATAATGGTTACAACGTAAAAATTCACCCACAATGCAAAAAGAAATATTTATTTTTTGCAGGAAAAGACGTGGAGCGCGCAGATGCCCTCTGGCAAATGTCAAAAGACGAAAAATACTCAATCATTTACTCAGCAAGGGGCGGGTCTGGATCAACAAAAATATTGGATATTCTCGACCAAAAAACAAAACGTTTCGGGGCACCAAAGCAAAAAAAACTTTTTGTGGGACTTTCTGATGCGACTTCGTTAATAGAGTTCGTTGCAAACAAATGGCACTGGCACGTACTTCATGCACCAATGCCCGCAATGCCTGAGTTTATGAAACTTGAACCTAAATGCTGGTCATCTTTAATGGCTGCATTAAATAAAGATAAAAACTTCGCGCCATCGTGGAGTTGCGAAAGCTTTAAATTAAAAAACATTACAACTTCGCCCAAAGCGCAAATCACAGCTAAAATTAAGGGTGGAAACTTAAGTTTATTAGCGGCCCTTTGTGGTACCCCTTATTCAATTAAACCCAAGGGATGTTTTTTATTTATTGAAGATATATGGGAGCCTCTATATAAAATTGATAGAATGGTTACACAGCTGCATCACGCTGGGGTATTTGATGGAATTAAAGGAATTATTCTTGGCGAGTTTCTGGAGTGCAAGGACATTGTGAACCAGGTACTTGCAAAAGAGGGGTTAATAAAAAATTCATATAAGCCACTAAGACCCGCAATACCCACATTCCGTGGGCTCATGAAAATTTTTGCTGACATTGGAAAGTCTTATAACATACCTGTAGCTTATGGCCTGCCCGTGGGCCACGGCCCAAAGCTTGAGCCTTTGCCAATGGGAAACAGTGCTGTGTATTCCTGGAGTAAAAACGGTAAGTTTGAACTAAAAAAATGGGATTGGCTGAATAAGTGATGAATAAGTGAACGCCCCCACCCTAGCTTGAAGGCATGGGGTTTTCGGGCTTGGAGTTTTCGGACTTGGAGTTTTCGGGCTTGGAGTTTTCGGGCCATTTAGTTTCTTTATTTGGGTTTTGAACTTTAGACAGTAAAGCGCAATACCTTGCGGTTTTTTAACTGATTAAATTATTTTTTTGTGTCAAGTTACAACGACTTTGTCCCCAGTATGTAACAGCGATTTTATCCCCTCACTAGACTATTAATTAATAAAAAATTTTTTTATATTGACAAGGTTTTATCTCAAAATCTTTTTTGTGATTTGTTTTTTTGCAGCTCAGTTTTAGCGTAGTCCTAGCGCAATTAAAACCGGTTTTTAAGCGTTTTTATTCTAAAATCACCACTGGACATGACCTTGCATTTGTTTTGTGTTTAAGGCGTCTTTATATGCGTTTTTTTGAACCCAAAAAAGTTGTGATATATTGGTAAGACTGCCGCTCCTCCTGCGCCGCGGGTATGAAATTTGTGGGCTGCCGCCTCCTGCGCGATCGTAGGTTGGGAAAGCGTAGGTTGCAGTATTTTTCACATACGCTCGCGCGCACATCAGTTCCCGGTCATTTTTACGTAATTTTTTATTTGAGCAAAATATTTTTATGTTGACAATGTTTTGGTTTATTTTTTTATTTGCATATTTATTTTC
>CAZQUK010000064.1:0-12239 GCA_964596435.1 uncultured Oligoflexia bacterium | reverse complement strand
TTTTTTGTAATGCTTTTTATTACAAACAACTTAGCTCCAAAACATTATCGAGGTATTTAAGTCAGATATGAAATTTTTATTTTTTTCTCGCCCGAAAAACCTTGGATGGGTCGACGTAATCGGTTATATTCGTTCTTATCTCGTAGCTACTTTTTAAAATAAACTATCTTGTTTAGTATTTTTTTAAATTTAGCTATCAACTACTAGTAGTTAATTATTTTTTGAAAGGAGATGATTATGCCTAGTTTTGTAATACCGGATAAATGTGACGGGTGTAAGGCATTAGATAAAACCGCTTGTCAACATATTTGTCCAAACGACCTTATGGTCCTCAATAAGGACACCATGAAGGCACATAACTGTGAACCAGAAATGTGCTGGGAATGTTATAATTGCGTAAAAATCTGCCCAACTCAAGCAGTTGAGGTAAGAGGTTATGCAGACTTTGTACCAATGGGTGCTCAGGTTACTCCACTTCGAAGTTCAGATTCCATTATGTGGACTGTGAAATTTAGAAATGGAATGCTTAAGCGTTTTAAATTTCCGATTCGTACAACACCAGAGGGCACAGCCCAACCACTTGGTAGTTTTGGTGCTGGTGATGGTTCTCTTAATGACCAAACACTTTGTACAGAACCCGCTTCTTTAGGTCTTAAAGAAGTTGTCACCCTAAAGAAGTAAAGGAGAAAAAAATGGCAAAATTCGAAACCGTTGAAGTTACCACTGATTTACTTATCTTAGGTGGTGGTATGAGCGCTTGTGGTGCTGGCGTTGAAGCCGCACACTGGGCAAAACAAAATAACCTAAAAGTAACAGTTGTTGATAAAGCAGCATGTGACCGCTCTGGAGCGGTAGCCATGGGTTTGTCAGCCATTAACCAATATGTTGGAATTAAAGATGGCCAAAACACTGTTGACGATTATGTCAGATACGTTCGTAACGATCTAATGGGCGTTACACGCGAAGACCTGGTTTATGATATAGCCAGACACGTTGACTCCTCAGTTCATCTTTTTGAAAAATGGGGTCTCCCAATCTGGACAGATAAAGATGGTAAATATGTTCATGAAGGCCGCTGGCAGTTAATGATCAATGGCGAATCCTACAAAGTAATCGTAGCTGAAGCCATGAAAAATGCTGTTGGTATCGACAACATTTATGAACGTGTATTTATTGTTGAGCCACTTCTTGATGGCGACAGATGTGTTGGCGCCGTTGGTTTCAGCACACGCGAAAACAAATTTTATGTTTTCAAAGCAAAAGCTGTAATTACCGCCATGGGTGGTGCAGTCCATGTTTTCAAGCCACGCTCAAGTGGTGAAGGACTCGGACGTGCATGGTATCCACCATGGAACTCTGGCTCAAGCCTTTATTTCTCATTAAGAGCTGGCGCAGAACAAACCTGTCAAGAAGTCAGGTTTATCCCTGTCCGCTTTAAAGATGCATACGGCCCAGTTGGTGCTTGGTTCTTACTCTTTAAATCACGCGCAACAAACGCTTTTGGCGGTGAGTACATGGTTGAAAGAAAAGACGAGCTCCAAAAATGGTTGCCATACGGCACATGCAAACCAATTCCAGCAAACCTCAGAAACTATCTGGGTATGCTTGACGTAATGGAAGGCAAAGGCCCGATCTATATGCGTACAGATGAAGCAATTCAAAAAATTGCAGCATCAGAAACAGATCCAAAAGCTGCCAAGAAAAAACTCAAAGAACTTGAAGCTGAAGCTTGGGAAGATTTCTTGGATATGACAATTTCACAGGCCATCCTATGGGCAGGTACAAACATCTCCCCAGAAGAAAAACCTTCTGAAATTGCAGCTGCTGAACCATATTTTATTGGCTCACACTCTGGTGCCTCTGGCGCTTGGGTAAGCGGTCCTAAGGACATTGCTCCTCCAGAATATTTCTGGGGTTACAGCAACATGTCAACAATTAGGGGACTTTTCTGTTGCGGTGACGCATCTGGTGCATCAAGCCACAAATTCTCATCCGGCTCACACGCTGAGGGTAGAATCACTGGTAAATCTGCAATTAATTACATAGTTACAGAAAAACCAAGTATTGTTACACCAAAGAATATTGAGGAATTAAAAACCACTATTCTTAAACCTCTTGACCTTTTTGAAGAGCATAAGGGTAAATCATCCGATCCAGATATTAATCCTAACTTCATGAAACCTAAAATGTTCATGTTTAGATTACAAAAGATCATGGATGAGTATGCTGCTGGTGTTTCTGCACAATTCACCACAAGCAAACCACTGCTCGAAAGAGGAATGGAACTTCTTGCCTTCTTAAAAGAAGACGCAGAGAAGCTGGCCGCTGAGAATCTTCATGAACTCATGAGATGCTGGGAAAACGTACAGCGCATGTGGCAGGCTGAATCCCACATGAGAACCATTCTCTACAGAGAAGAGACCAGGTGGCCTGGTTATTATTTCAGGTCTGACTATCCAACAATGAATGAGAAAGACTGGAAATGCTTCGTCAATTGTCAGTGGAGTCCAACCACTAAGGAATGGACGATGTCGAAAAAACCAATTCTTAGAATTGTTGAATAATCCCTAAAATTTAGGAATTATTACAAAAAAATTAAGGGGAGGGCTTCGGTCTTCCCCTTTTTTTTATGGTTATTCTTGCAAAGCTTTGTTATTAATAGCCCCAGTAATATACCAAAAAAAACACCCCACACGGGAGCACGGAGATTTTATGACATCAAAAAATGACTTATCGATTTGTCCACATTGTGGAGAAAAAATGAAAAAATGGGCCTTCCCGGATGAAGCCGGCTATGGCATGAATTTTCATTACGTTTGCTTCAACGATGCGTGCAAATATTTTGTTGAAGGCTGGAGTTGGATGCAAGAAAAATACAACGTAAGAAGCTCCTACCGTCATCGTCTTAACCCAACCACTGGCGAGTGCGGACCCCTTGCTGTTTGGTCCCCTCAAGCTCTTAAAAGTAGAATTATTGATGCCGAGCAGGTGGTAGAATGACGGATAAAGTTTCAATAGAAGACTTTCGTGGTGCGCGCTTAAATAAAAAAGATAGTTTTTGTTTTTCGTGCCACAAGGACGTGGCTTGCTTTAATGAGTGTTGTAAAGATGTAAATATCATACTTACGCCACTAGACATAGTTAGGCTCAAAAATCACTTAAAGATTACATCTGATGAATTTTTAGATAAATATACAATTCAACCCTTCAATAAAGAACAAAAACTTCCTGTTGTTCTTTTAAGAATGGATGAGGCCAAAAACAAAAAGTGCCACTTTGTTACAAAAGAGGGCTGTTCTGTTTACGAAGATAGACCGTGGGCGTGCCGCATGTTTCCTCTTGGGGTTGCCATTCCAAAGGCCGGCACCAAAGAAAAAGAATTTTATTTTGTACTGCCCGAGGAAATAAACGAAAATACAACATGTCTTGGGCTTAAAGAACAAAAAAAATGGGGCATTAACGAGTGGATTGTCAACCAAGGTATCGTTGACTACGACAAAATCGGTGAACAATTCAAAGAAGTCAGCCTCCATAATTATCTTTTAGAGGGGAATGAGCTTGGACCCCAAAAAATGGAAATGTTCCACACCGTCTGTTACAACATTGATAAATTCAGGCGCTTAATTTTTAAAACTGGTGATTTTTTTAATCTCTTTGAAATTTCTGAAAACGAAAAGGCCCAGTTAGGCATGAGCGATGAGGCTTTACTGCTCTTTGGTTTCAGATGGTTGCGGTTTTCTCTTTTTGGAGAAAAGATCTTCAAAATGACAAAACAAGCAGAGGCCCGCGTTACAGAAAAACTCAAAGCTCTTACTAAAGAGAAGGAAAAAGAAAAGCAGAACTAATTTTTTTGGGGGAAGAACTTTTTTTCTTTAATGTAAAACAAACAACAAAAAACATATGGGGTAAGTGATATGTTAGATATCGAAAAACGCTCTGTCCTAGTAATTGGTGGTGGAATTAGTGGAATAACAACGACACTTGAGGCCGCCGAAGCCGGCGCTAAGGTGTACCTGGTAGAAAAATCAAATTATTTAGGTGGAAGAGTATCCACTCTGAATAATTATTTTCCAAAACTTTGTCCACCGCACTGCGGTTTGGAAATAAATTTTCGTCGTATAAAACAAAACGAAAACATTACTGTCTACACAGGAGCGGAAGTTTCAAGCGTGGATGGTACAGATGGCAATTATAATATCGCGGTGAAGCTTGCACCTCAAATGGTTAATGATAAGTGCACAATTTGTGGGGATTGTGTGGGTGTTTGCCCAGAAAAAAGAACAGACGATTTTAATTATGGAATGAGCAAAAACAACGCCATTTATCTTTCTCATCCAATGGTTTATCCTTCCAGATATTCCATCGACCCCAAAGCGTGCAAGGGCGAGGCATGTGGTGAGTGTGTAAAGGCGTGCAAATACAGTGCCATTGACCTTAAGGCCGAATCTAAAACTATTAACATAAAAGCAAACGCTGTGGTTCTTGCTACCGGCTGGAAACCATACGACGCAAACAAACTTACCAATCTTGGTTTTGGCAAATTTCCAAATGTAATTTCAAACATGATGATGGAGCGACTAGCTTCCAACCAGGGCCCAACACAAGGAAAGCTCATGCGCCCCTCTGATGGTAAAGAAATCAAAAGTATTGCCTTTGTTCAGTGTGCCGGGTCGCGCGACGAAAATCATCTTCCATATTGTTCAGCCGTTTGCTGTATGGGTTCTCTAAAGCAAACAACATATGTCAGCAGCGCCCTTCCAAATGCAGAAATTAATCTTTTTTATATTGATATAAGGGCATCCGGTCGTTACGAAGATTTTTACGAAAAAATAAAATCCAGTGGAAAAGTTAACTTTATAAAGGGTAAGGTTGCAGAAATTACTGAAGATAAGACCACAAAAAATCTAATTGTCGTGGCCGAAGATATTGAGGGCGGCAGTAAAATAAGAAAAGAAGTTGACATGGTTGTTCTTGCAACAGGGCTTGTGCCAGAAGCAAAAGATTGTAAACTACCCATTAAACTTGCAACAGATGAATATGGGTTTATTTCTGGCGATGGTCAGGAAAAAGGGGTTTTTAGTGCTGGCACAGCAAAAAAACCAGCGGCGGTTTCGGCATCAGTTCGCGATGCAACTGGCGCCGCACTTAGGGCTTTAATAAGTTAAGGGGAGATAAACAAATGGCAAATAAAATTGGAACATATATTTGTACTGGATGTAGCATAGGCGAGAGCCTTGATATTGAAAAATTATCAACCCTTGCAACAGGAGAAATGCGCGTCCCGCTATGTAAAACCAACAATTGTTTTTGTGGCCAAGAGGGTATTGAAATAATTAGGAGTGATATTGAAAAAGAAGCTCTTGAAGCAATTGTAATTGCAGGCTGTTCGCCAAGAGTAAAATCGAAAGAGTTTTTTTTCGGAAACAAGGTTTTAACCGAAAGAGTAAATCTACGCGAACACGTTATTTGGTGCCACAAACCAAACGATGAAGACACCCAAATGCTCGCTCAAGATTATTTTAGAATGGGTATTGTAAAAGTTAAAAAAGCAGATGCGCCGACACCGTTTATTGCTGAAGAGCTAAGCTCAGACCTTTTGGTTGTTGGTGGTGGTATTTCTGGAATTACCGCAGCAATTAGTGCTGCAAAAGCCGGCCTAAATGTTAAACTTGTAGAAAAAGATGCAGAACTTGGCGGTTGGACCAAAAAACTTTATAAACAGTACCCAAAGTCTGCGCCGTTTGGTGCCGCAACAGATACGGGCATTTTAGACAAAATTCGTGAAATTGACTCTTTTAAAAATATTTCTGTTTATACTTCTTCTAAAATTGAAAAAACGTCAGGACAACCCGGACAATTTGAAGTAACCGTAAATAAAAATGGTCAAACAGAAACCTTCACTGTGGGCGCAATTGTTCAGGCAACCGGATGGAAGCCTTACGACGCCAACAAGCTCGATTTTGGTTATGGTAAAATAAAAAATGTTATCACCAACATTGAAATGGAGACGCTTTCAAATTCTAGAAATTTTACCCGCCCATCGGATGGCGCTAAAATTACAAGAGCGCTGTTTGTTCAGTGTGCAGGATCCAGAGATCCTAAACACTTATCTTACTGCTCCTCTATTTGTTGCTCAATCTCGCTTAAACAGGCAGCTTATTTAAGGGCTGCAAACCCAGAATCTCAAGCGTTTGTTGTTTATAAAGATCTAAGAACGCCTGGGCTTTATGAAGAATATTACAAAAACGCACAAAATGATCCTAATGTATTTTTAACAAAGGGTGAAATAATCAGCGTCACAGATGGTAGCGGAGGACGCGTGGTTGTCGAATTTGACAATAAGCTCATAGGCGAGAAAGTTTCCGTTGAGGTGGACCTTGTTGTGCTTGCAACAGGAATGGTGACAAGCAACTTTACAGAAAAAGCCGCGGGCGCAAGCGGTCCAGCGCGAGCAGATGGCGCAGATGTACTTAACCTTACTTATCGCCAAGGAAAAGAGCTTCCGGAATTAAAACATGGTTTTCCTGATTCCCATTTTGTTTGTTTTCCTTACGAAACAAGAAGAACCGGAATCTACGCAACTGGTTCATTAAGAGAACCTATGGATATTTCATCCAGCATTGACGACGCCACTGGCGCCACAATGAAAGCAATCCAATGTATAAATGCACTTAAGCGGGGGGCGTCCGTTCACCCAAGAGCTGGGGATCTTTCTTTTCCTGATTTTTTCTTACAACGATGCACACAGTGTAAACGCTGTACTGAAGAATGCCCATTTGGTGCTCTTGATGAAGACGCAAAGGGAACACCCAAACCAAATCCAAATAGATGTAGACGTTGTGGAATATGCTTTGGTGCCTGTCCTGAAAGAATTATTAACTTCAAAAACTATACTATCGACATGCTTGGTTCAATGATTAAATCCATTGAAATCCCAGAAGAAGATGAAGAAAAGCCAAGAGTACTTGCCTTTGTTTGTGAAAACGATGCTTTTCCTGCTTTTGATTTAGCAGGTTACAACAAGATTCATTACAATCCAAGTGTAAGAATAATTCCTGTTCGTTGTATTGGTTCCGTAAACAACGTTCTTGTAAGCGATGCCCTTTCCACAGGTTTTGATGGCATTCTGCTTATAGGCTGCAAATCTGGCGATGATTATCAGTGCCATTTTATTAAAGGCAGCGAGCTTTTGGGTGTCAGGGGTGTTAACATCCAGGAAACCTTACAAAAACTTGCCCTTGAACCAGAGCGGCTCAAAACCATAGAACTTGAAATTTCTGATTATCATAAAATTCCTGAAATTATTTCTGAATACATGGAATTAATAGACACAATCGGCTTAAATCCTTTTAAAGATCTATAATGAGGTGAAAGATGACAACAACAATAATTAATCCCGATCAAAAATTCATAAAAGAAATTATGTCCTCTGGTGGTGAGGATCTTAAAAAATGTTTTCAGTGCGCCACCTGCTCTGTTGTGTGTAATCTTTCGCCAGACGAAAAACCTTACCCAAGAAAAGAAATGATTTGGACCCAGTGGGGGCTCAAAGAAAAACTCATGGGTGATCCGGATATTTGGCTTTGCCATATGTGTAATGATTGCTCAACAAATTGTCCAAGAGGCGCTAAGCCTGGTGATGTTATGGCTGCCGTTAGAAGCTATATCATTAGAAGTTATTCTTTCCCTAGGTTTATTGGAAAAATGCTCTCGCAATCCAAATTTTTTCCTCTATTTTTAATATTCCCCGCAATTTTACTTTGGGTCTTATTAACTGCAATTGGGCACTGGAACATGCCTGGGGGTGATGTTCACTTTGGAGAGTTTTTTCCACACCTGCCACTTCAAGTGTTTTTTGTAACAGCAACGGGGCTTGCGGCCCTTGGTGCATTAATTGGTGTTATGCGTTTTTGGAGAGATCTTAACAAAAATTCTCCGCCGGCAAAAAAATCTATAATAAGCAGTGCTGTTTCTTTTGCTATTTCCTTAGTAACTCACTCGTGGTTTAGGGAATGCACAACAAGCAAATCCCGCTCGTGGGCACATTTATTTATTGTTTATGGCTTCGTGTCGCTTTTTATAACCACATCGCTTGCTGTTGTGAGTATTTATATATTTGATTATTATCCTCTTCCGCTTTTTCACCCAATTAAAATTCTTGGAAATATCGGCGCTGTTCTTTTAACGCTTGGGTGTTTCATGGCCGTTTTTAACAGACTTACCAACAAAGAGGCTGTTGGTGGTGGATCCTATTCAGACTGGTTTTTCCTTTTGGTTCTAGGGTGTGTTTCTATTACCGGTGTTCTTACAGAAATGGGCCGCTTTGCTGACTGGAAAACTATGTCATATGTATATTATTTCACACATCTAGTTTTCATTTTTTGCTTACTAGTTTATGCACCGTATTCTAAGTTTGCTCATTTTATTTATAGGACTGTTGCCATGGTGCATGCTGACATGCGAGGGCGCACAAAGGGCTCCTTAAAGACGTCATAGAAAACGCTACGGGGACGCGGCGCATCCCTTTGTGTTTTTTAAATAAATTAATTAATTGCCTGTTTTTTTTTTGGCCGGAGAGTTATAGATCTATAGATACAATTGCGAGTTGAGTGTCTATTTATATAAGTAAAAAATTGTTAAGAAGTGGCGTTAAGTATTGCGTTTTTTTAAATCAGTAAAAAAAATTATGTCTCTAAACTTTTAAGGAGGACAATATGTCAACAGTTGAACTAGGTGGAAAACAACTTACTGTCGATGAAGATGGTTTTATTGAGGAACCTTCCGAATGGTCAAAAGAGGTTGCAGAATCTCTTGCAAAACTCGAAGGCGTTGAAGCAATGAACGATAATCACTGGAAGGTTGTAGAATATCTTCGTGATTATTATTTAAATTATAAAACTGCTCCAATGATACGTAAACTATGCAAAGAAACGGGTTTTAAATTAAAAGAAATCTATGAACTTTTTCCAAGTGGCCCGGCAAAAGGCGCTTGTAAGGTAGCAGGACTTCCTAAACCAACAGGTTGCGTATAATTTTTTTGTTTCTATCAATAGGTGGTGTTAACCACTTATTGATTCTAAACAATTTTAAAGACTCGTCCTGCTCGGGTGAGTCTTTTTGGTACTAACAAACAGCAAATACAAATAAGGAGAAATGTAATGAGTAAAGATATGAAGACTCCTTTATTGGATGAGTTGCTAGAGGGTAAATGGCCAAGCTTTGTTAAGGAAATTAAGAGAGCTGCGCAGAAGAATTCTGTTTGCCAGGACCTTTTAGGACAACTAGAAACGTCCTATAAAGATAAGCTCGGATATTGGAAACACGGCGGTATTGTTGGCGTTATGGGTTACGGCGGTGGTGTTATTGGAAGATATTCCAACCTCCCTGAAAAATTTCCAGACATAGCGCATTTTCACACAATCCGGGTTAATCAACCCGCTGGTTGGTTTTACACATCAAAGGCTCTCAGAACGCTTTGTGATATTTGGGAAAAACATGGTTCTGGTTTAACCAACATGCATGGATCAACTGGTGATATCGTTTTTCTTGGAACAAAAACCGAAGAATTAGAGCCAATTTTTGCTGAATTAACAGAAAAAGGTTTTGATCTTGGTGGTTCCGGTTCTGACTTAAGAACACCAAGTTGTTGTGTTGGAAAAGCACGTTGCGAATGGGCTTGCTACGACACAATGGCACTCACCCACGATCTTACTAACCACTGGCAAGATGAGCTTCATAGACCATCTTTTCCATACAAGTTTAAGATCAAAAGCGCTGGCTGTCCAAACGACTGTGTGGCCTCTATTGCAAGAGCAGATCTTTCAATAATTGGTACTTGGCGCGACGATATTCGTATCGATCAGTCCCAGGTTAAAAAATACGCAGATAGCGGAATGGACATCCAAAATGATGTTATCGGCAACTGTCCTGGTAAGTGTATGAAGCTTTCCAGCAGCGAGCTTACAATAAAAAACAAGGAATGCGTTCACTGTATGCATTGTATTAATGTTATGCCAAAAGCACTGCGTCCAGGTAAAGACCAAGGTGCAACGCTTCTTCTTGGTTCAAAAGCACCAATCATTCATGGAGCACAGCTGTCTTCAGTTCTTGTTCCTTTCATTAAGCTTGAGCCACCTTATGATAACCTTAAAGAGCTTATTGAAAAAATTTGGGACTTTTGGAATGAGCACGGAAAGAGCCGTGAGCGTGTAGGTGAACTTATTCAAAGAGTTGGAATGGGTAACTTTCTTGAAGAACTCGGGATTGATCCGCTTCCACAAATGGTAAGCCAACCAAGAGACAACCCGTACATATTCTATGAAGAATATGAAGAATAAGAATCGCAAGTAAAACAAGAAAGGGAAAAAAATATTATGTCAGCAGATACTAAAAAAAGAATAACTGATATAGGCCCGCCCCATTATGATAGGTTTTTGCCACCTATCATTAAGGAAAACTATGGTAAATGGGCGTATCACGAAATAACTAAACCAGGCGTATTAATGCATGTTTCAGAATCTGGAGCCAAGCTTTATTCGGTTAGAGCCGCCTCTCCAAGACTTCTGAGTATTGATACAATTCGTGATTTTTGTGACCTCGCAGATAAATACTGTGGTGGTCATTTAAGATTCACAAGCCGCAACAATGTTGAATTCCTTTTAACAGAGGAAAAAAATATCGATCCAATAATTAAGGATCTTAAAGCACAAGGCTTTCCTGTTGGTGGAATCGGTAATTCAATTTCTAACATTGTTCACACACAAGGTTGGGTACACTGTCACTCTGCCGCCACCGATGCCTCTGGTATCGTAAAGGCTGTTATGGACAGACTCATTGACCACTTTGAAGAAAGAAAACTCCCCGCAAAACTGAGAGTTGCTCTTGCTTGCTGCCTTAACATGTGTGGCGCGGTTCACTGCTCTGATATTGCAATTTTAGGCGTACACCGCGTACCACCTAAAATTAATCACGACACACTCAGCAAGGGGTGCGAGGTTCCAACAACTATTGCCTCGTGTCCAACTGGTGCGATCAGACCTGCAAAAGTAAATGGTAAAGACTCCGTTGAGGTTGCAGAGGATAGATGTATGTTCTGTGGAAACTGTTACACCGTATGTCCATCAATGACTCTTAATAACGCCCTTAACGATGGTCTTGCAATTTGGGTTGGCGGAAAAGTTTCAAACGCAAGAAGCGAACCAAAGTTCTCTAAACTTGCCATTCCATTTATTCCAAACAATCCACCTCGCTGGCCTGAAGTTACCGATGCAATCGTAAAGATTGTTAAGGTATATGCAGAGAACGCTCGTAAACATGAGCGCTTAGGCGAATGGGTTGAAAGAGTTGGTTGGCCGAGATTCTTTGAGTTGACCGGTTTTGAATTCACCAAATATCACATTGATGATTTCAGATATGCAGGTACAACCTTCAAGCGCTCAGCTCAACTCAGGCAGTAAACTCAAAAAGGAGACTATAATGGCTGATTTAATGCCTATTGAAGAAATCGCAAACGAAATGTACAAAATTGTTGCGGACTTTCAGGGTAAAAAGAAACTTAAGGCTTATGACCTAACTAAAGCTATGGTTGAAAAATATGGCGATAAGGTTGATAAGCAGGTTTGCAAACAGGCTCTTAGAACCCTGATGGATACCGGACGCTGCATTTATACTTATTTTGGTGGAAGTTTTGTTGAAATCCCACCAGACAAAGTATAATTTTCGTTAACGAATTGTTAATAATTACAGAAGCCGTTTGCTAAATATTTTTTTCAAACGGCTTCTGATTTTCATAAAATACTCAATTTTAAAAAAGAAAGGTTTCAAAAGCCATGGCAGTAGTAAAGCGAAAAAGATCACTTGGTGGTTCTGGAGGTTTTGGTGGCGGTTCCAGTAAAACATCTCCACTCAGACCAAGAGCAACTGCGAAAACCCCACCGTGTCAGCACGCATGTCCAAACGACACGCAGATTAGAGACATTCTAACAACCATAATGTTCACGGAAGCTCACGGGCGAACATATGAAGAATCTTTTGAGAAAGCTTGGCATATTTTTACAGATAAAAACCCAATGCCTGCAGTTTTAGGCCGCGTTTGTCCACACCCATGCGAAACGGGATGCAACCGTCAACACGTAGATAGTTCTTTAAGCATAAATTGTATTGAAAGATTTATTGGTGATTTTGGTCTTAGAAAAGAATTAAAATTAAAAAAATTAACCGAAGACACAAAAAGTGAAAAA
>CAZQUK010000063.1:0-12254 GCA_964596435.1 uncultured Oligoflexia bacterium | reverse complement strand
AAAACCGATAATCCCTGGGGTACTTTAAGCTTTGTTGTTAAAAGGTCTACGGCCGGTAGTAAAAGGTAGCTAAAAAATACAGCCAGAAAAAATGGAACCATAATGGATTTTGTTAATGTCAGCGCGCCTGCAATCATCAGGATTGAGATTATGAGGAGACTTGAGGTAATAATTTTGTTAGTACTTTTAAGGGATGCTATGTTAGTGTCGGTCGGCATTATTTGACTCCTTGGTATGAGTAATTGTATTAAAAGAATCTTATGATATTTAGGATTTGGCAAGATAATACGTTAGGAATGAAGGGTATGGCATGAAAAACAAATATATTATGAAATATTTTTTGTCTTTTTGGGTTTTATTTGTTTTCACGGTTCAGTTTACTTTTGCATCTGAAGAGATAGTAACAAATGACCTAAAAGATGTTGAAATTAAGACTAAGGCACTTATTAAAACCTATGGGGCTCAAAATGTGTATGTAATTTTTGATATTGACAACACGCTGCTTACTGCAAAACAGGACTTAGGAACGGACCAGTGGTTTTCGTGGCAAGTGGGTTTGATGAAAAATGATCCTAAAAATCCAAATTGCATTGCAGCTAATTTTAATGACCTTTTACACATTACGGGGCTTATACATAGTATGGGGCGAATGGAACCCACACAAAAAGATACCAAAGATGTTATAAATAATATTCAAAACATTAAAGATGGATTGAATAGGGTACATGTTTTTGCGCTGACATCAAGAGGTTATATATTTCAATTTATGACCTTACGGGATCTGCTATTAAATGGAATAACTTTCAAACTTTCCTCTGCTATTCCTGTCGAAGGGGTTCATGGTTTATGGTCGCCTTATGATGTTAAGGATGTTGGCCAAGCGTACGGGTTTAGTAAAAAGGAAATTAATGAATTTAAATTAGATAGAAAAGCGCGGGATGTTTCATTTGTTGACGGTATATACTTTGTTGATGGATTACATAAAGGGGCAATGCTTAGAATATTATTTAAAAAAACCGGAATTAGCCCCAAAGCCATGGTCTTTGTTGATGACAAGGAAAATAATACAAAAGGAATGCAAAAAGCATTTATTAATTCCAAGATAAACCTTGTGACTTTCAGATATAGCCGGGAAGATGAGAAAGTTGAAAAATTTAATAAAAGCGACAAGCAAAAAGCTATAAGCGGTATTAGAATTCTTCTTGACGCTTTTGATTCTAAAAACGTTGAAAAAACAAATGCTGCAATAAGTGAAGTATTAAAATAACTTTAAATCTGGTTGGTGTCCTTGCCCTAAAAGCCGTAGGTTCAGTGGACCGATAAGCGTATGAATGTACTTGAGGCAAATCTGTGGATGGATGTCCCTATTAGAAAAAAAGTTTGTAATTACCTAATTTCCTGATTCCACCATAAGGTTTGCAATCTTTTTAGAGTATTCTAGCGGGTTTGTAATACTTGATCCTTCATTAAGAAGTGCCTGAGAGTATAATATGTCCGCCCACTCTTCTTGCTTGTTCTGGGGAAGATTCAGCATTTTATCAAAAACCGGATGTTTTGGATTTATTTCAAGTATCCGTTTGGTTTTTGGCATTTCTTTACCCAGAGTTTTCATGATTCTTTCCATCTGCGCAGAAGGAGCCGATGCCTCGGAAACCAGACAAACCGGCGAATCAGTCAGCCTGTCAGAAAGTTTGATTTCCTTAATGTATTCATCAAGCTTTGATTTCATGCTTTTAATTAAAGATTTATATTTGTCTTCATGGTCTTTTTTGGCTTTCTCGTTTTCCTTTTTCTCCTCTTCTGTGTCTATATCCAGGTTTTCAGACATAACTGATTGAAGCGACTTATCTTTATAAGTTTGCATTGTGCCAGTTACCCACTCATCAATCCTGTCAGTAAGGAGCAGTACTTCATAATTCTTTGCTTTTAATTTTTCCAGATATGGGCTGTATTTTGCGTGTTCAAGGTTTTCTGCGGTAATAAAATAAATGGCCTTTTGGTCGGTCTTCATTCTGTCAACATAATCCTTAAGGGTGGTGAGATTATCCGAATCGGTTGAATGAAACAGAAAAAGATCCTGAAGCTTTTCCTTGTTTGTAAAATCAAGGGCAATGCCTTCTTTTAGTGTCGGGCCAAAAACATTCCAGAAGGTTTCATAGTTTTTTCTGTCCTTATCGAGCATGTCTTTTAAGGTTGATAATATTTTACCCGTTAATGATTTTTTTATTCTGGCAACCTGTCTGTCTTTTTGTAGGATTTCCCTTGAAACGTTTAGGGAAAGATCGTTGCTGTCAACCATACCTTTTATAAAGCGTAAGTATTTAGGTATAAGTTCCTCGCAATCGCTCATAATAAAAACACGCTTTACGTATAGGTTCAATCCGTGTTTGTATTCCATGAAATCATAGTTCATTGGCTTTTGTGTTGGAATATACATAATGGAATTGAATTCCATCGTACCTTCGGCTTTATAGTGTATCCACTTTAGGGGGTCCGACCAGTCGTGTGTTATGTGGCGGTAAAAATCCTTATATTCTTTTTCGGTGATGTCGGCTGGGCTTTTTTCCCAAAGGGCCTGCATTGAGTTTAATGTTCTATCAACAATTTCAGTTTTTTTGTCCTTGCCGTCGTTATCGTATTTTGTTTCCTCACATTTCATTTTAATGGGGTGCGAGACAAAATCAGAATATGTCTGAACAAGGTTTTGTACTGTCCACTGATCAGTGAAGTCTGGGGCGTTTTCTTCGGGATTTCCCTTCTCGTCCTTAAACTCTTTAAGAAAAAGCGTAATGCTTGTACCGCTTCCTTCTGGGCGCGCCGCCTGGGCTTCCTCGATGGTGTAGGTTCCGTTGAGTCCATCTGACTCCCACAAAACGCTCTTGTCTGTACCGGTTTTTTGGGTGGTTAGTTTAACTTTATCTGCAACCATAAACGAAGAATAAAAACCAACACCAAATTCACCAATTAACTCAGGATTTTTCTGAATTTCTCTGCTCATTTTGACCCATGCTTTGGTGCCGGAATGAGCAATGGTACCGATGTTTTCTTCTACTTCCTCTTTGGTCATTCCAATTCCGTTATCGTGAATTGTGAGAGTGCGGTTTGCAGGATCACGATCAATTCTAATCTCAAAACTTGATGCTGCGGTTTTTGCAAGTTCCTTGTTTGTGAGGATTTCGAATTTTAATTTATCTATGGCATCAGACGCATTTGATATAAGCTCTCTTAAAAAAATTTCCCTTTTGGAATACAGGGAGTGAATCATTAAATTTAATATTTCCTGGACCTCGGCTTGAAAAGAATTGGTTTTTTTTGTCATCTTTCGTCCTTTATCTAATTTGTTAGGTTATGTTTTATCTATATAGGAACTCTTCACAGATAAATGGTTATTGCATATTATTTGTCAAATTGTAAACCGGGTCTGTGGCATGAGATGCTCATAGGTCAGTTTGCATAAATAATATTAAGAAATTGGTGTTTCCATACACTAGCTGACGGGGCAGTTTGTCCAGTGTTAAGAAAAATTAACGCTTCAGGTCGGAATATTAAGTAATATTAACAACTTCCGCTCTAGGGTATCTTGACTTGGTTAGTCAAGTAATATACCATTATTGTATTAAGGGAACGTTGTAAAAAATTTCAAGCTGAATTTCGAACATTTTTTTTTAGTTTTGGTGGCTGACAGCTGTCGGGTTTAAAAAAGTGGTTTCTGGTTGTCGGAACATTTTGAACCAGGTGGTAGTATGACGGGAAGATTTTTGATTAAATATTTTTTAAGTTTTGTATCTTTTGGCGTTATTGTTTGTACAATCGCAACTTTGGTGATGGGGTGAATAAATAAGGGGGATTATTTAAGCTCCCTGGATGGAACTCGATGCCGCTTGTGACCTAAGCGTTTGTGTTAGGGCAAACTTTGGGTCAAGGCAGAATTGTGTGATAACCCACAGACTCAGGGGATCTGTGGGTTGTGGGTTATCACAACAATTATTTCAACTAGTGCCAGCTTGTCGGGCAGTTTAAAAGTGGTATATTAGCGCAATGAAAATCATCACGAGTGCCGATCAGGCAATTAATACATCAATAATTGAAAAAAAATCAAGAATCTATGCTTCAGGAAATGCAGCTACTCCACAGCACTTACTTGAACAACTTTCCAAAGACAAAAGCATTGTTGAAGTGGATCTTTACGGCGCATTACTTCTTGGTGATAAAATTAAAGATCTATTTTCTGAAATTAACTGCAAACGTATTACACATAGGGTTCTTTTTTGTTCATACTTAACAAGAGCGGCGGTTAACAAAGGATGGGCCAAATATCATCCGGTACATTTATCAGAATTTCCAAAGTTATTAAAAAACTTAGTAAAACCAAATGTTGTTTTGCTTACTGTGAGTGGTCCTGATAACGGAGGAAATTATTCACTAGGTACAACGGTCGAAGGGGTGCTTGCAGCTGTTCAGTGTGCCAGGAAAACTGGCGGAGTGGTTATTGCCGAAAGAAACAAACGCATGCCTTTTGTTCTTGGTACGACCATTAGTGAGAGTGATATTGATTACCTTCTTGATGTTGATTATGAGTTACCATTTAGTCCTGTTCACAAACCTGATGATGTTGCGCAAAAAATTGGTGAAATTATTGCAGCTCTTTATATTGACGATGGATCAAGAAAAGAACCTGGATCAACACTTCAGTATGGAATAGGCGAGGTCCCGGAGGCGGTAACAGAGGCAATACTTAAAAAAGGGGTAGGGGATCTTGGTATTCATACGGAGCTTTTTTCAGATGCAATGATTAAGCTTATCCAAAAAGGTGTTATAACTAACAGGTGGAAAAAAAACATTAACTTCTCTGTTTCATCTATTTTCTTGTCAAAAAGTCAGGAAGGTTATGATTGGTTGTCGTACAACAGCTCGGTTCAAAGTAGACCTGGTGATTACACAAATAGTGTTTTTAGAATTGCAGAACAACCAAAAATGGTAACTATTAACAGTGCTCTTGGCGTGGATTTACATGGAAATATATGGGCCGACTCTTTGGATGCAAGAAAAATATACAGTGGTGTTGGTGGACAAAGTGATTTCATTCGAGGTGCAAAGTATTCAGAAGGTGGTGTTGCTATAATTGCACTTAAATCCACAACTAAAGATGGCTTATCGAAAATTGTGGATATGTGTCCAGAGGGTATTACAACAACTGCGATAGCTGCAGACAATGTTGTAATCGTATCTGAATATGGGGCGCTTGATCCAAGAGGCTTGAGCTTGGGAGAGCGCGCAGTGGGGATTGCGCATCTTGCAAAACCATCAATTCGAGATGATTTACTTAGAGTCATTGATGAGAGTCCGGCATTTTACAGACATTCTTCAGGAAAAGGTGTGCCAGGTTTTACCTCGTATCAAGAGGCAGCAAGAAGACTGTAGTTTTTGAATCCAAATTGTCATAAGCTGAAAAAATGAAAAAAAGTAAAACACAAAAGATAGGCTTGCTTTTGGGACCCGCGTTATTTTTGCTGTGCAATTTATTGGATCTAGCGCCTGGCTCACCAGCAGTAACGCGCATGGCATCGGTGGCAATATTGATGGCAGTCTGGTGGATCACGGACGCAATACCGCTTTTTGCAACTGCACTACTGCCGCTTGTTTTATACCCGCTTCTTGGAATAATGAGCGGAAAAAACACTGCTCCAATTTATATTAATAGCACTGTGTTCCTTTTTATTGGCGGTTTTATGATCGCAATGTCGATGGAAAAATGGAACTTACATAAACGCATTGCGCTTTTGATTATAAAAGTTATTGGCGGGGGACCCTCAAGAATTATTTTAGGATTTATGGTTGCTGCATCAGTTTTATCCATGTGGATTTCAAATACGGCCACTGCAATTATGATGGTTCCAATTGGTCTTGCCATAATATTTCAAATTGAAAATAAATTTTCTGAAAATGAAGCCAGAAAATTTTCCTTGGGTTTAATGTTGGGAATCGCCTATGCGTGTTCTATTGGTGGAATTGCAACGCTTGTTGGAACACCACCTAATTTATCTTTTTCAAGAATTTATGAAATAACATTTCCACAATCTGAGCCAATACTTTTTGGCCAGTGGTTCGTTATGGGTCTTCCTTTAAGTATCGTTATGCTTTTAACTACTTGGCTTGTTTTAACTAGAATATTTTATCGTATTCCAAAACATCTAGTTGTTGAAAAAAACATTGTGGAAAAAGAATATAAAGGTCTTGGGCCAATAGGTTTTGAAGAAAAGTCCGTACTAATTGTATTTATACTAACGGCTATTTTGTGGACTTTAAGAAAAAAAATAGATATTGGCGCTTTTACGGTACCTGGGTGGTCAGAGCTTTTACCGTTTGCTGATTTGATTGATGATGGAACGATTGCAATATTTATGGCCCTTGTTTTGTTTTTTATTCCAACTAAAAGTAAAAATGCCGAAACTTTAACTGTTATGAGCGCCGGTATCGTTAAGCGTCTGCCTTGGGGTATTGTTCTACTTTTTGGTGGTGGTTTTGCGCTTGCACAGGGGTTCCAGGTTACAGGATTATCTGCATTTATTGGGAAAGGGTTTGTTAGCATGGGGGGGGTCCACCCACTTGTTATGATTTTTATTTTATGTATTAGTATTTCTTTTTTGACAGAACTGACCTCAAATACAGCCACTACTGAAATGATATTGCCTATTCTGGCAGCGGCATCGGTTGCCATGAATGTGAATCCTTTAATGCTCATGGTTCCTGCTACAATTTCAGCCTCATGTGCCTTTATGATGCCGGTTGCAACACCACCTAATGCAATAGTATTTGGAAGTGGTAGAATAAAAATATCAGAAATGGCAAAGGTTGGTTTTTTCCTTAACATTATTTGCGCAATTATCATTACCTTGTTCTTTTATTTTCTTGGTACCAGGGTGTTTTTGAGTGAATATTTAAAAATAAACAAGTAGTGTATTTTGCCACAAGTTAAAAAATAGGTAAATATACTGTAAATACGAAAACTTACATTGGTTGCTGCGATACCAAGAATATGCTAAGAACACCTTGTATTTAAGACAAATTAAACTGGCAACAATGACGGTAAAAAAGCATTCTATGCGTTTATTTAAGAAATTACATTTTAGAAAAAATAATAATTATTTTCTGCCAGTTAGTGTTTTAGTTTTATTTTTAGTTTTAACAACTGTTGTTTGGCAAAAACAAATTAATTTTCAAAAAGAATTATTGGTAAAACACACAGAAGATGTATGTGTGCAGACATCAAAGCGTTTACATTTACTTGTTGATTCACAGATAAAGCTTGCAGATGTTTTTACAAAACATTTATCAACTTATGATAAAATTGATCTTATAAAGCATGATTTTGATGAATTTGCTTTATCATTAATTAGCAAGGTCCCTGGTTACAATATTATAAGATTCAAATCATCATTAAATAAATTAGATTGGACAGTACCCAGTAATGTTGAGCCACATGAAATTATTTATAGCGATTTAATAGATAAGCTTATTAAAGAGGCGGAGTTAAAAAATTCTATTCTACTTTCAGAACCTGTAAAAAGTGGCAACGGTAACGCTAATGTCTATGCAGTATTTCCGCTGTATCAAAAAAACAAACAACTCGGATCTGTTATAGTTGAATATGATTTAGAGGACATGATTAATAGTGGTTTTAATGATAATATTAGATCCGAGTTTAACTTTAAGTTTGAGGATTCAGGTTTAGCGTTGTATTCGCATATTGATAGATCTAAAAACCCTTTTGATAAACCAGTGTTTTATTCCAAAAAAACTGTTCGGGTACTTAATCGGGAGTGGAATGTTTTCATGGTCCCACAAAAAAGTCTTGGGGTCTATGCCAATTGGAGAGTTAATTTATTGATCCCGGTTTTTGGGATCTTGTTGTCCATGGTTTTAAGTTCTCTTGTTTATTTACTTTTAAAAAGAATTGAAATGTATAAAATGGCCAGAGACAAGGCTATTATTGAAAATGAAGACAGGGAAAGTGCTCAAAAAGCGCTTAAATCCTCAGAAATTAGATATAGGAGCGTTTTTGATTCTACAACTAACGGTTTAATAATATTAGATAGTGAGCTTAAAATACTTAACGCAAATAAAGCCGCACTTTCAATGCATGTTTATGAAAAAGACGAATTGGTTGGTAAAAGCTTAAGTGTTTTAATTTCACCAGAAAGTCTGGATGTTGTCGAAAAATTAAAACAGCATTTAAAACAGTTTGGCACCGTGCAGCTTGATTCTATTAACAGGTCAAGTGGTAATAAAGATCTTGATATTACAATCAAAGGCACTACTTTTATGTTTGATGGAAAACAAAGAGTGCTTTTAATATTAACCGATATCAGCGAAATGCGTAAGGCAATGCAAAGGCACGCAACATTATCAAGAAGAATTTTAGTGGCTCAGGAGGCTGAAAGGACCAGAGTCTCAAGAGATTTGCATGATGAACTTGGACAGATTTTAACGGCACTTCACATTGAATTAAGTGTTCTTAAGAAAAAATGTGAATCCAAAGATGACGTGCTTCCTTCTTTTGGGAATGCTGTTGATATGGTTGAAAAAGCAGCTGAAGAACTTAGAAATATTTGTAGGGGGTTAAGACCCCAGGTGTTGGATGATCTCGGTTTGGAGCCGGCCATTAAGCACCTTGTTGAGGAGTTCGAAGAGAGAACAAAAATTAAAACTGAATACGATATTAAAATGAACGATATGGAGCTTAGAATTCCATCTGAAATAGCATTATGCACTTACCGGATTTTGCAGGAATCTTTAAATAATATTATCAGACACGCAATTGCCACTGAGGTTAATATCTTTGTTGCTGAAGATGGAAACCAGATGATGTTATCTGTTTTTGATAACGGCCAGGGGTTTAATGCCGATGATGCTAGTGCAAACTCTGGAAGCGGTATAGAAGGAATGCGCGAAAGGGCTTTTTTAGTTAATGGTACCGTTGATATCAGATCAGAAATTAATCACGGCACAAGAATAATTTTCAGGGTAAATTGGGGAAATAAAAATAAGGAGAAAATTTATGAGCAAAATACTCGTAGTTGATGATCATACATTGGTTAGAGATGGTCTTTGCAGACTTTTGGATATGGAGAGTGATATTGAAATAATTGGACAAACAGGTTTTGGGAAAGACGCCGTGAAGCTATGTTCCGAGCTTAATCCGGATATGGTTCTTTTGGATTATAATTTGCCGGATATTGATGGTCTTGAAACAACAAGGCAGATTGTGGCGCTGGGAAAAAATATTAAGATTCTAATTCTTACTATGTATGCAAACGATGAATATGCCACCCGGCTTATTAAGGCAGGTGCCGCGGGTTTTGTTGTAAAAGCTGCATCTAGCGATGAGCTTTTGCTGGCAATTAAGAAAGTTCAAAATAATGAAGTTTATGTGAGTCCCAGTGTAATGGATAAGATGGTTAGCAGGATGGGCAAACCACATGCTGATAAGCCAGAATCCATTCTATCAGACCGCGAAATGCAAGTGCTTGTACTACTTGCTAAGAGTTCTACAACCAGAGAAGTAGCTGGGAGTCTGGATCTTAGTATTAGCACGGTTGAAACTTACAGGAGCAGAATTCTGGAAAAATTGGATCTTAAAAACAACTCGGACCTTACGCGTTTTGCAATAAGACGTGGGTTGATTGATGCAAATTAGTATTTACTAATTTGCAAATGAAAGAACTGAATATAATATTAGGGAGTAACATACATTAATGGCAAAGAAAAAAGGTCTAAAGTCAGTTGAAGAACTCATGATAATTCTTGATGATTACCCGTATGTGCAAGATACCGATACCATTAAAAGAGCAATGGAAGTATTAACCACAACTACGATAGATCGTGGTGGAAAAAAATCGCTACCCAGAATATTGCTCGTGTTTGACGGCCTTGGAATTCTTGTCGGAACTTTAAGACGAAGGGACATGATGCGCGGTCTTGAGCCTGATTTTATGCAGACCGATAAATTAAAATCAAGAGATGGTAGTCTTGTTGTAAAATTTGATCCGGATTTAACCCGCCTATCTGGCGGTAGTTTGCTTAATGATCTTAAAGTGCAAGCCGAGCATCAGGTTTACAACGTTATGTTGCCTGTAAGATCCTGGATATATATTGATGATCACATTACAAAAGATATTTATGAAATGGTTAGTAATAACTTAAGTCTGCTTCCAGTTGTAAAGGGCAAAAAGGTTGTTGGTGTTTTAAGATCTGTTGATTTATTTCAAGAACTTGTGGATCAAATTTTATAATATTATCAAAAAAAGGGCAGGGCCATCTAATGAGTGAAGCGATTAGTAATGCAATTAGTAAAGACCCGGGGCGCAAAAAAATCTTCATTTCTCCAAAATTAAAAATCGATTGGAAAAGAAAATTTTTTATACTCCTTGGAATCGCACTTTTTGCTGCTGTTTATTTTTCCTCACCGTGGGCACCTGCTTCAGATCCATACGGTAAAGTGTTCCATTTGTCGTATGAAGGTAAAGCTGCCTTGGGGCTTTTTTTATTTGCCGCAACCTGGTGGGTTTTTGAGGTTGTCCCCATTGGTATTACAGGTATTTGCATTGGCGTTATTCAGGCACTTTTTGAAATAAGACCGGCTAAGGTTGCTTTTAAGGATTTTTTAGAACCATCGGTTTGGTTTATTTTTGGTTCTTTGGTTATTGGTATGGCTTTTACGAAAACCGGATTAACAAAACGTGTGGCATATAAAATGCTGTCACTAGTTGGTGAAAAAACAAGCATGATTTATCTTGGTTGTTTTCTTCTTACTATGTGTTTGACGTTAATCATGGCACATACTGCGGTTGCTGCAACCGTATTTCCACTATTGATGGCAATTTATAGTCTGTATACTGACAGCAAAATACCAACAAAATTTGGTAAGGGACTTTTTATTGGAATGGCGTTTGTTGCTGGAGCTGGTAGCGTAATTACGCTGCTTGGTTCGGCGCGCGGAGCCGTGGCACTGGGCTTTTTTACTGACATAGTTAAAGATTCTGCGAGTATGGAAATTTCTTTTTTTAAGTTAACTTATTTTATGTTTCCAATTGGTTTTATAATGACGATTCTTCTTTGGGCGTTTTTTATGGTTATTTATAAGCCCGAGAAGGCAACAATTCCTGGGCTTAAGGAAAGAGCTAAGTCTTTATATTCAAAACTTGGTCCCGCCAGTAGAGCGGAAATATTTACACTACTTTCGGTAGTTGCAGTTATTGTTATTTTATCATTAAGGTCATTTGTGCCGGCACTTAAACCAATTGATAAAAGTGCAATAATACTAATTACGACAATAGTGTTTTACGTGGTTAAGATTCTTAATCTTGACGATTTAGAGGAAATACCCTGGAATATTATACTTCTTTTTGGTGGAGCAATGAGCATGGGGTTTTGTTTGTGGGAAACAGGGGCGGCGGGGTGGCTTGCCTTAAAGTGGTTAACACTTTTTAAAGAGGCCCCAGCCTTTGTTTTTATTATGGGTATGTCGCTTTTTATTTTAGTTATGACAAATCTTATTATGAATGTTGCGGCAATTGCCATTTCGTTGCCCGTGGCTTTTGTTATAGCCCCATATCTGAACGTTGCTCCTGAAATTATTTTATTTTCCAGTTTAGCAGTTGCAGGCATGCCGTTTCTGTTTCTTGTCGGGGCGGCACCTAATGCTCTTGCATACAATAGTGGCCAGTTTACTTCAAAAGAATTCTTTATTGCGGGTATTCCTGCAAGTATTATGCTTATGCTGGTTTTGGCACTTTTTGTGTGGTTAATCTGGCCACTAATGGGAATGCCTGTATATTTAAAATAATGGGCTTGTTTTTAAGTTGAATGAAAAATATCAAATTTACATTTGATGTCTTGGGTTTTATTGTTTCGCCATTTAAGGAAAGATTTGGTGTTCCAAGACAATTTGGCCTTGTAAAAAGTGCGCAAGCTCAAATTGTAATTAAGAAAACATCTCAAACTGAGGCTGCAATACGTGGCCTTGAAGATTATTCTCACATCTGGGTAATATTTGTTTTTCACGAAAGAAAATCTAAAAAATGGCGGCCAACAGTCAGGCCACCAAAACTTGGTGGAAAAGTAACAAAAGGTGTGCTTGCCACGCGCTCCCCGGATAGGCCCAACCCAATAGGATTATCTTGTGTGAAAATTGAGGGTATGCTTTTTGAAAAAAACAAGATTGTCATAAAAATAAGTGGCGGTGATTTTTTAAA
>CAZQUK010000062.1:1322-12297 GCA_964596435.1 uncultured Oligoflexia bacterium | reverse complement strand
CAGAAAACTTTTGAAGGCAATGTAGTGAGTAAAAATTGGGTCAAATTCAGGCTAGAAGTAATAAAAAATCGGCACCGCTTTGGAAAGTATTGTCAGAGCACGTTATATCGCATTCATCATCGTAAGTAGTGGCGCCCTGGTTATCACATTTTGTTACAACATTATTTGAATTATCTGTAAGAAGATATCTAAAATCAGTACCAGAGGCAATTATATGAAGTCTTGGTGGCCAGGGATCAATTTTATTTGCATGTGAACTATCAATTGCGTTTGGATTTATTGAAATATAATGCATGTTGCTAATGGTTGGTGTGGCCCCCGCTGAAGTTGTACAGGATGTTAATGATGACAGTCCAGGAAACTCATGTATGTACATTGTACTTACACCGCCCATGCTCGTTACTCCAAATCTGTATCCCTCACTAAGATCTGTCTTACCTCTGAACAAGAAGCTTAATTCGCCATTATCTCCTCCACTGGAGTTAATTGAAGCTGTTTCAATTACATCAACTATCATATGAAAATTTCCATAAGATTTGCCTGTAATTTGATACATATTAAATGCACCACCAGCATAGCTGCAGCCTACATCTGTTGGGTTCAGGGTTAATCGGTTATTGTTGATGTATCCTTGTGCAGTTGCTGTACCATTTCCATCATAAATTATGGTCCATTTACTGGTTTGAGTTGAGAACGCTCCGTTGTTAAGAGTAAAATAGTCACTAAAGTCCAAAGAGCCTTGGGGGCAGGAAATCGAAGAGCTTGATGAACTGCTTGAACTATCGCTTTCAGAATTCGTACTACTTGAAGCCGTTGCCGCCGGAGCATCTGAGAACCCGCCCGATGTCCCGCAGCTTATATAAAGAACCGAAACGCTTAAAACTACTATAGATATTATAATAAAGGCCGGAAAAAACCCCTGGTTTTTTACCATAAGCACAATCCTTTAGCTTTTTGCGCCCCTAATCCATCAGGGGCTTGTAAGTAGTGTATGATACTTTAAAATTGTTTTCAATAAGGTTAGGATTGACAATTTGACCTCATGCATTTATCAAAACAGATTATGAGTTTATTAAAAGAAGCTACAGAAGAAAAACGTTTTGATATTAGAATTATTGAAAGAAACCTAACGCGCAATATCATCTCAGATGACGAACTTCATGATGTGGAATCGAATCTGCCAGACGATTCTGCTAATGCCGAATGGGTTAATCCTGAAGAATTAGATGATGAAGATGCTGTTAAAAATCAGATGGTACACAAACAGCCTGAATATAAAAGTTTTCAGGGAAATACCGAGTACAACAGTATTGGTGCTTGAGAATATTCAAAGTCGATATTTTTAGCACAATAAGTTATTTTATTGCTAAATACACACAACATAAAAATAATAAAGTCTAAAACTTTATGCTTTTAGGCGCAAATTTTTGCTATAGTCCCTTAATAAAATAATTTTATGACATTTAAGGAGATTCTAATATGTCTACTGGTAACCAGTTAACCATTCAGAATGTTACAATACTTGGATCTGGACCCGCGGGGCTTACAGCGGCAATTTATACGGCAAGAGCAAATCTTTCACCTCTTTGTATTTTTGGTGACCAACCAGGCGGACAAATGACCATCACTACAGAGGTTGAAAATTTTCCGGGTTTTCCGGATGGCATTTCGGGTCCTGTTTTGATGGACACAATAAAAAAACAGGCCGAGCGCTTCAAAACACGTTTTATGGACGGATTTGTTAGTAAAGTTGATTTATCAAAAAGGCCATTTACTTTGGAATTTACAACTGGTCAAAAAATTCAAACTCAGACACTAATAATTTCAACTGGAGCCTCAGCAAGGTGGCTTGATATACCTTCTGAAAAACGCTTAATAGGAAAAGGTGTTTCGGGTTGCGCCACGTGTGATGGCTTTTTCTTTAAAGGGCTTGATATTGCGGTTGTTGGAGGGGGGGACACGGCCCTTGAAGAGGCAACTTTTTTAACTAAGTTTGCAAAGTCAGTTAAACTCATTCATAGACGAGATGAACTGCGTGCAAGTAAAATTATGCAGGAAAAGGCCAAAAAGAACGAGAAAATATCTTTTATCTGGGACTCGGTAATTGAGGAAATTCTTGGGGAAAAGGAAGTAACAGGGATTAGGGTTAAAAACTTAAAAACTCAAAAAACTAGTGAAATTAAACTGCAGGGTGTTTTTATGGCCATTGGTCACATACCAAACACCAGTCTTTTTCGGGGGCAGCTCGACTTGGATGAAAACGGTTATATTCTTGTAAAACCTGGTTCAACAAAAACTAGTGTGGAGGGTGTGTTTGCTGCGGGCGATGTTGCAGACCATGTTTACCGTCAGGCTATTGTTGCGGCCGGTTCTGGTGCAATGGCTGCAATTGATGCTGAAAGATTCCTTGAAAGTTAAAAAATATTTTTGTTTGAAACAAAGGAGCAAATCCAATGATTGAAGATGTATCTGAACAGGTTAGAGTAAGGCTTGATAAAATTGAAAAAGTTCGTGCCAGTGGTGAAATTCCATATAAGAATGGCTTTACCCCAAGCGCACTTGCTGCGGATTTACATAAAAAATATGACTCAAAAACTCGTGAGGAATTTGAAGCGGGCGAAAAAGAAAAATTTACTGTTGCTGGAAGAATAATGGCAATTCGTCATTTTGGGAAGGCCGGATTTGTACGTCTGAAAGATAGAACAGGTATTTTTCAGCTCTTTGTCCAGAAGAGCACATTAGGAGACACAGAATTTGCAAAGTACCGGGATCTTGATGTTGGTGATATTGTTTTTAGTGAAGGGTATTTATTCAAAACAAAAACAAATGAACTTTCAATTCACTCTGAGAGTTTGATACTTTTAACAAAATCTTTGCATCCGCTTCCAGAAAAATTTCATGGTTTAACAGATGTTGAGCTTAGGTACCGTCAGCGTTATCTGGATTTAATAATGAATGAAAAATCCACAGAAGTATTTAGACTTAGATCAAGAATAATTTCGGAAGTAAGGAAGTTCTTTATTGAAAATGGCTTTATGGAGGTTGAAACCCCAATGATGCATCCGGTTGCGGGGGGGGCTGCGGCCAGGCCCTTTGTTACACATCATAACACCCTGGATATGGATTTGTATTTACGAATTGCGCCTGAGCTATATTTGAAACGCCTGGTTGTTGGCGGGTTTGACCGTGTTTTTGAAATTAATAGAAATTTCAGAAATGAGGGTATTTCAATTCAACACAATCCTGAATTTACAATGCTTGAATTTTATCAGGCCTATGCAACGTATGAAAATTTGATGGATTTGACTGAAAATCTTTTCCAGACCATTGCATCTAATATACTGGGTGCGAAGAAAATTAAATATCAGGATCAGGAAATCAATATTGATAGTCCCTGGAAACGTATAAGTGTGGAAAATGCAATTATTGAATACACGAAATTCACAGATAGATCCAAACTTAGAGATAAAAATGCTCTTGTAGAATATTGTAAAAATAACAATCTTCCATATGATGATAAGTCAAAAGTTGGTGAGTTAATGATGACAATTTTTGAAGAAGAAGTTGAATCAAAATTAATTCAACCCACTTTTGTCACACTGTACCCGCTTGATGTTTCGCCACTATCGCGAAAAAACGAGGCGGATCCTTTCCTTGTGGATAGATTTGAACTTTTTATTTATGGCCGCGAAATTGCCAACGCGTTTTCTGAGCTAAATGATCCGATTGATCAAAAGCAAAGATTTGAAGCGCAAGTTGAGGCAAAGGCAAGAGGAAATCTTGAAGCATGCGATATGGATGAAGATTACGTTCATGCCCTTGAATATGGTTTACCACCAACTGCCGGGGAAGGTATCGGCATTGATCGGTTGGTTATGCTTTTTACTGACTCGGCGAGTATTAGGGACGTAATTTTGTTTCCACAGTTGCGTTCAGTTGTAAAAACGGAAGAAAAGCTGGACGATGATGTGCACGGTGAGTGTGGCAAAAAAAAATAATAAAAAACTTAAGTAGTATTGGTCCTTCTGGGTTATTATTTTAGTAGGAAATTAATATGATACCAGTTCTTGCACGACGTTTTTTACTTTCAAGAAAATCTAACGGGTTTTTGTCACTGATTGCGTGGGTGTCTGTTTTTGGTATGTTACTTGGTGTTATGGCCCTTACTGTTGTTACAAGTGTTATTAACGGTTTTGAGGGTGAACTAAAGCGTGGTGTTACCAGTATGAATGGTGACGTTATTTTTTATACACGCGGCGGATCCATTCCTGATCCTAAAAAAATGGAGAGTCAGATACTAAGTACCGTTAATGGAATTGAAGCTGTTTCCTCATCGTTTGTAGTACAACTTATGGTTTCAGGTTCAGGTGGTGTGGCTGGAGCGGCCCTTGAGGGAGTTGAAAAGGACAGGGTGGGGCTTGTTACTGAAATACCAAAACGTATAATTAGTGGCACACTTCCACAGAATAAAACGGATGTAGTGCTTGGCTCATCGCTTGCTGAAAAAATTAATGCAAAAGTTGGCGATGAAATCAGGATAATCGTTCCTTTTGTTAAAGAAAAAAAAGGCGGCGAGTTTAGTGCTGATCCGAAAATTTTTAAGGTTAAAGTTTCGGGAATAGTAAAAGTTGGTCTTTACCAATATGATTCAAAATATTTATTTACACATATTGAGACGGTTCAGGATTTTTTAAAACAAAAAGACCGGGTAACAACATTCAAATTAAAATTATCAAAAAATCTTGATGCCAGGGAAGTAGCACTTAAATTATCTGATGCATTTGGATACCCATTTAGGGCAAAAAGCTGGTCACAGCTTAATCAGAATCTTCTTTATGCAATTTATCTTGAGAAAATAGTAATCGCAATAATTATGACGGTTATTGTTTTGGTTGCGGCATTTAACGTTATTAGCACATTGATGATGATGATACATGATAAGAGTAAGGAAATAGCAATTTTAAAAGCCATGGGCCTTCGCTCTCGTCAGGCATTTGGTTTATTCTGTTTTATTGGTACAGGTATTGGGCTTGTTGGTACGGCCCTTGGTATACTGGTTGGTTTAGGTCTAAACCTTATACTTGAAAAAACACGTTTTATAGACTTACCTTCTGATGTGTACTACATTGGTTATTTGCCGGTTGTTGTTCGGTGGGAGGAAGTGTTTTTAATTGCTTTTTGTTCGTTGTTAATTGTGGTGATTGCAACGTTGTACCCGGGTTTTCAGGTAGCAAGACGTAACCCTTTGGATGGTTTACGATATGAATAGAACAGAATCTTTTATTGATAATAATCAGGACTTTTTTAAAAGGCCACAAGTGGGGCAGGATGCATCAATGCCGCTTGTAATTACACGTAACCTTACAAAATCTTTTTTTAAAGGTAAGCAGGAAATTCAGGTTTTAAAAAATATTAACATGCATATTTTGTCGGGCGAGTGTGTGGCTGTAACCGGTGTGAGTGGAGCTGGAAAAAGTACGCTTTTACATATTTTAGGCACCCTTGAGCCGCCCACATCGGGTGAAGTGCTTTTTGGAACCCAAAAAAGGGATCTGTTTAAGCTTAACTCAAGGGAGCTTGCTTGGTTCAGAAACAGAATGCTTGGTTTTGTTTTTCAGTTTCATTATTTGCTTCCTGAATTTAATGCTGTTGAAAATGTAATGATGCCGGCCCTTATTGCCGGAGCTTCCAAAAAAAATTCAGAAAGACAGGCTAAAGAACTTTTAGAACTTGTTGGACTAAAGCATAGATTCAACCACAGACCCGCAGAGCTTTCGGGAGGTGAGCAACAACGTGTTGCAATAGCGCGTTCAGTAATTTTAAGGCCTAAACTGTTATTTGCGGATGAGCTTACAGGAAACCTTGATAGCGAGAACAGTGAGATGGTTATGGAAGTGTTAGTTGAGTTGAATAAGAAGATAGGAATTTCAATTCTTCTTGTTACTCACAATAATGACTTAACAAAAAGAATGCACCGAGTTATTAACATGCGCGACGGGATGTTTGTAAGTAATTAACTCGCCGCTCTAGGACCGCTGCGATCACTAAAAAACAATATTCACAATATAATGAAAACATTGTTATAAATAGTGTCCTTAATCCTTGACTCATTTACTATCCCAACCTAGACCTAGACAATAGTGATTTCAATATTTAGGGGATTCCTGCGTTTTACAGCTTACGGTTTTGTGTTTTTGGTCCTTATGTGGAGTTTATTCTCTGAAAGGATAATGGCCGAGTCTATTCCCGAGCCTGCAAAGTTTGAAGGGCGAGAAATTAGTAAAATTGAGTTTCAGGAACTTAGTCGAATCGAAGAAGATGCAGTAATAAATAAAATAAATACAAAGGTTGGAGAGAGCTTTCATAAAACGGTAATTAGTGAAGATATTCGAAAATTATTTAAGATGGGATATTTTGAGGATATTGAGGTCCAAGCGGATTCTGCTCCAGGTGACAAAGTTAATGTGTACTTCAAGTTTAAGGAACAACCTGCAATTTCTGCAATAATATTTGAAGGTAATGAGCGGATCGATACTTCTGATCTTGAAGAAGTTATAAAAACCAAAGAGTGGTCCATTCTTGATATAAATTCAATAAAAAAAGATGTTGAACTTATTCAGAAACACTATGAGGAAAAGGGTTTTTATCTTGCCCGTGTTTCTTATGAAATAAAAACTGACAAAGATGCATCAACAGAAAAAAAAGATGCAGTTGAGTTAATTTTTAAAATTCATGATTACGACAAGGTTAAAATCAAACAGATAAGCTTCATGAATAATCATGTGTATTCTGATAATCAGCTAAAAAAAATATTAATGGAAACCAAAGAAGGCGGAATGTGGTCCTTTATGAGTGGTTCGGGAAATTTTTCCGAATCGGGTTTCAAGCAGGACCTTCAAAGACTCACCTATTGGTACCTTGATCATGGATACGTTAAGTTCAGATATGAGCAGCCAATTGTTACGGTTAGCGATGATAAAAGGTGGCTTTATATTTCAGTGTATTTGGATGAAGGCGAAAAGTACACGGTTAAAGACATAGATTTTTCTGGCGATCTGCTTTACGAAAAAGAGGAGTTTCACGCTGATTTAACGCTTCTTGAAGGTGAGATTTTCAGTATTACTAAACGGAATCAGGACATTCAGAGCCTGAGTGAAAAATATCAGGATCTAGGTTTTGCGTTTGTAAACGTAATACCGGATATGGATGTTAACGATGAAGACAGAACCGTTACTTTTAATTACAAATTTGAAAAAGGCAATCTTTGCCACTTTGGTGAAATTAATGTTATTGGAAACTCAAAAACCTACGACAAAGTTTTAAGGCGTGAACTTAGAATTTTTGAGGGTGAACTTTATCATGGTTCAAATTTAAGAATTTCAAAAGAGCGTGTTGAGCGTTTGGGCTATTTTGCTCCGGGTGAAGTTGTTTTTAATACATTACCCAGAAAAGACAGGCCCGATATTGTTGATGTTGAAATCCAGGTTAAGGAGCGCTCAACCGGAACGATAACGCTTGGTGCCGGTTATGGTAGCCATTCTAAGTTTTTTTTCACAACACAACTGCAGGAAATAAATCTGTTTGGTCGTGGGCAAACCATAAGTTTGCAGGCCCAGTATGCTACGGATAAAATTTCAAAGAGTTTCAGCTTTGGTTTTACTGAGCCTTATACGTTAGATACATCGTGGTCATCTGGGTTTGATATTTTTTATGTGGTTTTTCCGATTCCACTTGTTTATCAAACAAGGAAACTTGGTTTTGATGTGCGTTTTGGCTACCCTGTTACCGATTATATAAATGCCTATATTACGTATAAAAATGAAGCAATGCAGATTTTAAGTGTTGTTGATCCTGAGACTACCAATACTAATTTGGACTCTGGCATACTTTCCAGTGTTGTGTGGAGCATGGTTCGGGATAAAAGAAATAATCGTTTTGAAACGTCAGATGGAAATTTTCAAAGCATGTCGCTTGAAACAGCAGGAGTGGGTGGTGATAAAAAATTTGTAAAATGGAACTTTAATAATAGGTTTTATAAACGACTTGTTGGGGACCTTGTTTTTAAGAACTCAAGCGAATATGGACAGATACATAGGCTTGGAGGTTATGGGGTTCCTCCTTCTGAAAAATTTTATCTTGGTGGACCAAATAACATGAAGGGTTTTAATACGTTTATGTTAGGTCCAACTAGAGTGAACTCTCTACAAATGCTTGTTCCAACCGGTGGTACTGTGCAGATGTTCTCACTCTTTGAGCTTGAGTATCCTTTAATCAAAGAGGCCGGGTTAAAGTTTGTAACTTTTTACGATATTGGTAATTCTTTTGACGGTATGCCTTCGCATGACAACTTTACATTAAGAATGGATGCGGGTTTAGGCATTAGGTGGTTTTCTCCAATTGGGCCCCTCAGATTTGAATGGGGTTTTCCGTTTAAGAAAAGACCGCATGAAGATAGCCCGGTGTTTGTGTTTTATATCGGACCCCCATTTTAATGAAAAATTTCTTTTTATTTAGGCTGGTCCTCCTGACCAGTTTCGCCATCCATGGCTTAGCCTAAATAAAAAGAAATTTTTCATTCATCCCTGGGCGGCGGCACGTGCAGTGCCGATCTGATTTTTTAAATATTAATAAAACGCATTACTGACTATGCAATGGCAGTTGATATTACAAATGCGAGTATGGATGCAGCTTGGAACAATGCAAAAGCAATGCATGTGACCGGTTTTCCTTACTGGCTTTATTCTGAGGTCATTCGATAGATTTAAAACTCGCATCAGTTTTACCATAATGCTATAGTGATATTTCATGATTGATATTCGAAAAACCTTAGAAAAGGCACATGAATCACTGCAAAATGCTAATATTGAGCATGCACTTATTGGTGGGTTGGCGCTTGCAACGCTTGGAATTAATAGGGCAACAGCTGACGTTGATTTTTTAATCGATGGGATAGATAAAGAGAAAGCAAAGAAGGTTTTAATTAATTCTGGCTTTAAATTAAAATTTGAAACAAAAGAGGTTCTTCAGTTTGAAGGTATTGGGTTTTTAGATATTTTATTAGCCAATCGACCGTTGAGTAAAGAAATGCTAAAAGCTGCGAAGATTTTTCCAGAAATTAATATTAAGTGTCTGGGCCCAGAAGATATTATCGGTCTAAAAATTCAAGCGTACAAAAATAACCCAAAACGTGAGTTTCAAGATAAGGCCGATATTCAATCGCTTATTGAAAAGCATGAAAATCTTAACTGGAATAAAATTAAACAGTATGCTGACCTGTTTGATGAGTGGGAAGTCGTTGAGGGGATTCGTTCAAAATGACTTTTAAAGAATATCTAGATTTTTTAGATCAATATTGGAAAATATTTGAGTTTCATTCCAAACCTGAGCATGTTCATTACAAAAACATTAAAATATAAAATAAGTCTTAACTACTCGACAGTTGTAATACCTGTAGGCTGAATTTTATTTTTCCCCTGAACCGCCACCCACCTCCACACGCTCGAATTCATGCATAAACCCAATTCCACGGGTTTTAAAAACCGTAACGGGTTGGTCGTCTGTTGCTAAAATAGCTGATGTGCGCTTTATGTAGTTTTGCCAAAGAATGTCCCTTACAGAATCGCGTGAATCCATTGTATCAATAATGTTTGTAATACCCCAATTGAGTAATAAAAAGGTGCATTTCTTTTAAAAACGACTTGTTTTGACTCCATTTATTTTTTAAAAGTGGATTTTTTTATCTCTTCTTTAGCGGGTTTTAATTTTTCAAAAATGCACATTTTTTAACCAAAAATAAGACATTTTTTGAAGTTAGAGCGAATTTTTTCGCTCAATTGGGGTAATAGAAAGTGTGTAGCGTTTGTGTCCACTTACTTTTCCAAGGCGCTTGGCTGTCCAATAAATATTTTCGTTTTCAAAACTGGCGTTTACATAATGTATGTTTCCATCAAAAAGCCGTTTGAGTCTATCAAAAGCCATTTGCGAAGAAACAATCGAAAAATCAGGTCTTCCAATAAGGGTTGGATCTGCTTTTGATTTAATCAAAGAATCAGGATGATAGCGATTTTTAAAAAACTCATAAATTGGTCCATGACCTTTTGTGAGTTTGGATCTAAATTTTGAAACATATGATCCGTAAATAGGGCCAAATTTAAATTCATTAAAATGCTTTGAAGAGTTAGATAAATCGTCAAAATAACTTTTTACAGCAGCAAGTTGTATATCGCTTATTTTGGTATTGTTTTTTAATTTTGTAATAACGTGCTCAAAAAACTCGGACCTATTTGCTCCGCTTGAACCTGCGGTTTTTAAATATCTGTCAATGTAATTGAAAACATCGTTAATGGGTGAGCTTCGCAACGATTCAGGAATGGGAACACCTGCAATCATAGAAATAAAATCGGCAGGTGTGTCGGAGGCCAAAATAAGCGGCTTCATGAAATATTCTTGTGTGATAAGCGGGCCCTTTGCCCAATCGCCAATAACGAGAGTTTTGGCATTTTTTCGAACAGCAATGTCCCAGGCGCTATTCGTGCCAAAGCCAATAACTACGTCAGTTTCCTCAAAATCACGAGGCATTTTAAACCAGTCCCATTCGTTGGAGGCATGGTATTCACCTGGTGTGGGTTTAACTGAATGGTCAATATAGATAAGCTCTTGTGAATTCATAAACTCCCACTCGGCTGATGAGTAATCAAAGCCCGCGGTAGGGGTTTTTTGATAAGAATGTTCAGTTAGTTTTCTTAGACTTTTGTTCAAACAGGAGTCAAGTGGGCTTGAGGCAAATACACTTACTGAAAAAAGAAGTAAAACACAGGGCATGTTGAAAAACTGAATAAGCCTACACATTTCAAAGTCTTTTCGGCTTTTTTAATGAAGCTTTTGATTTTGATGGACAAAAACCGTATGAAAAAAAGTAGCCAGCCCGAGTATGTCGCGCAGTGCCACGGCGGGCGGTTGTAACCCCTTGAAAACG
>CAZQUK010000062.1:0-1312 GCA_964596435.1 uncultured Oligoflexia bacterium | reverse complement strand
ATGCAAGACCAAACTGATCAAAAATAATACTAAACCAAAACGGTCGGATAACCGAAAAGAGATAAGTAGTTAGATTTTTAAAAAAAATGACAAAGATACTTAAGAAACCTGAAATTTTAACTAAAAATGATGATGACCGTTATTGGTTAAATGAATTTATTTATAATAAAAATATTCGCATATTTATGCAGCCAATAGTGAACGTTGTTGAAAATAGAAATTTTGCTTATGAAAGTTTATGCAGGGGGCCCGTGGGTTCTCCTTATGAAATTAAAACCCCGTTTATTCTAACCGACAAATACAAGCTTTCCCACGCACTTGATGAACCCGTGTTGTATAAGACGCTTGAATTTTTCAGGGAGAATCCTTCAATAGGTCCGAAATATTTTGTAAATATATTAATTGAAAATTTAGATATTATTGAAGGGTTTGAGTTAAATCAATTTGAGAAAGAAACAATAATCTTTGAAATTAATCTTAGTTTATACCCATATGATGTGAATTCGCTTTTTATGCATCTTGTAAAATACAAGAAACAGGGTGTGCTTTTTGCCATTGATGACATTGGAGAGAAAAAGTTTGATTTTGGTCTAATAAAAGATATTGATCCTTATATTTACAAAATAGATATAAAACTTATTCGGAATATTGATAAAAAACCGGAGAACCAAAAACTTGTTTCAAAAATTGTGGAGCACGCAAATAAATATAATAAGGAAATAATTGCAGAGGGAGTTGAGCGCGTTGAGGAGTTAAGGGTTATAAAAGAGCTAGAAATAAAATATGTTCAGGGTTTTTATTTTTCAAAACCAATGCCGGCAAACGATGCGCTCGAAAAAGAAGTCACAAAAATTATAAGAAAACTTGCCGCTTAACGTAGTATAAGAACCAGCAAACTACCTTATCATTATTATCATTTCATGAACTACCCAAGGCTTGCGAGTTTGTCTTTGTGTCTTCTTATTCGCTATTTTTCCATCAGGCACTTGTGCTTGAATGTATTTAGTGCGAACGGGCCGTTTGGGGAAGGGGACGATAAATCGAAGATAGCTATTTCTTTATTATCCTGTGGTGACACGGGGAGGGGATGGACACCACCTGACAATAGAGGGTTTTTACCAAGCATCTGGGGAGATGCTTTTAGGGTTAATATGATCTTATTTATAGCTTCAGCAAACAATCGTTCGTCGCTATAAGTATTGGAATAATTTGTATTGATTATTTTATTCCTTGCTTTCTCCAAGTTACGTCCCCCTTATGAATAAAGTTTTAATTAATCAACGCAATAAGTCAAATAAAATATAACACCATG
>CAZQUK010000061.1:6258-12330 GCA_964596435.1 uncultured Oligoflexia bacterium | reverse complement strand
TTAATTCCTAAAACAAAATTAAGAAATAAAATAAAAATAAAAAGAAAACCCGCGCCTGATGTTGCATATTTTATTATCGATTTGGTTTTTTTGTCTTGTTCGTCCCACTTTGTTTTTATTTCTTGAAACCATGTCTGACTGGAAATTCTTTCTGCTAAAGAATTAATTGTTTCTTGTAATTTATCTTTAATTTCCATATAAAGACTCCTTTGGGTTTCCTGTAAATGTTATTTTCCATTTTTTTTCATCAGAATCTTTTGCCGTTATCTCAGTTGGAGCTTCTTTTTTTATAGCATCTAAATGTTTGGTAATAATTTCATTTAGAGTTTCAGCGGCGGTTTGGTTTTGTAATATAAATGATATTGACGCATTTTGTGGTTCACCTTCCTGGTAAGGCTTATTGTTTGCTGCGGCTCCGACTTGAATCTCAATCATATCTAGAACAATGTCTTTGGGAATGTTGCTTGATATGATTTTTATAAAGGCAAGAGGAGATTTTTGATCCTGTGATCTTAGTTTTGCTTTATTTTTTTCTTTTTCTGTATGGTCCTTTATTCTTTTTTGTAGCATTTCGCTATCAGCCATATAGTTTCTAAGTGCACTTTTGGAAACAGTGCCAAAAAATGATTTTAGGGCAATTTCAAGTTTTGCATCCATTTTTTCAATTTGATCTTTGTAGTAATTACCTTGGACCAGCAGACTTAGAAAAAAACTTGCTGCAATGATGCCAGATGAAATTAATGGTTTTTTAAGATTATTAAAATCAAATTTTTTTCCTACTGAATCTTTGGAAAATGCACCTTTTCTGAAATTTAATATTTTAGCCCTATCTGCTCCAATAATACAAAGTGCATTTGCAGCAGCAAGTAAAAACTTCTGATCTGTTTCTTCAGAGTATGTGACACCTGATAATGCAATATCACTTAAACCTCGAACAATATTTACAGGTATGCCTCTATAATTTTCAATAGATTCTCTAAGCCCTGGTAACAAAGAAGTTCCTCCGGTTAATAGTATTTTATGTGCCATTTCACCTGTTGCATTTTTACATGCCAATTCTACTTGTCTGATTTCTTGAAATAGACTTATTATTGGCTTTAAGAGAGTATTTGAAAAATCCAGCTGTTCAGCCGATAGGTTTTCACTTTGTGGGGTAATTGTTATAAATCCATTATCAAGTTTTGCTTTTTCTGCCTGGTCAATGGGGATTTCATATTTTTTACATAAAGCCGCTGTTAAGTCCTTTCCACCCCACAAAATTCTTCTAATTAAAACTGGTTTTTTATCAAAATGAACATAAAAAGTTGTACTATCGTGTCCTGTTTGAATTAAAATAACTGGTTTTGATTGATCTTCAGGCGAAAGTACTCTGTTTAAATAATTTTTGTAGGCCCAAAGCTCAGTTGTTAAGATGTCCGGTTCAATTCCACTAGTTTTCCAGGCAGAAATGTGTTCCTGTAGTCTGTTTTTAAGTGTTGTTGTAACGTGGATGTCTGTTCTGTTTCCGGTTTGTGATACTATCTGATAGTCATAAATTGCATCCTCAAGGTTAAATGGCAAATCGTCTTCAAGTTCAAAATTAACCGCAGCAATAATTGCTTTTTTATCTTTAGTAGGTAGTGTTAAATTTCGATAAGTAAATTCAGTCGTTTTTAATGAAACGGCAATTTTATCTGGCTTTTTATCTCTTTCATTAATAAATGTTTTAAGAGGAGGGAAGGGGTCTTCGCCTGGTTCTAAAGGTATTTCGTAGTAATCGATTATTTCATATTTTCTCAATGAAGTTTCAATTTCAACAATCTTTATACCTGTTGAACCAATGTCAATTCCTAATATTCTCATAAATATATTACTCCCTTTTTAAAGAATATTCATAAATGTAATTTTTAGTCCCGTTACTTCTTTCCCTTTTTCTTTGTTTTCGGGTTCTTTAGCTGTTGTTTTAGTTTTGCTTTTATTTTCTTCATCATCCTCATTGTCTCCTTGGGCTGTACTATCATCATTTTTAGCGGTTTTTTTATCGTTTGTTTTACCGTCATTAACTAATGTGACCCAACTTTCAATCATACTTGATGCCTGATTAAGTTTTGCGCGGACTGTAATTTTAAACTGATTTTCTTCAGTTACTATCCTTATGTTCTTTTTAGTAAGACTTTCTTTAAAGTCTTTTAGTTCGTTTTCATCCGTTGTAAATGCTTCAACTTTTTCTGAAAGATAGCTAAAAAATTCTTCATCTTTATTAAACAAAACGCCTTCTTGAGGGTCATCTCTATACTTAAAAAAAGCTTCAAGATCTTCTTTTTTCATTTGGGGTACAAGGGCCTGAAGTGTTATTTCATTTATTGTATTAATATTTATTCCAGGCGTTGGAAAAGTGGTTAGTGATGGTGAAAATAGATCATATAGCTTATCATCCATAAAAGGAACCATGTGTAATTCGCTTAAATGATACATTGGTGCCTGCTTGGGTTTGATCGGGTGGTCCTGTCCGGTTGATGGTGCCTCAAAGGTTATATCAATCCAGGCAAATATATTCCCCATAAGATCTTCTAGGTTAAAGGCTCTATACTCAGAGGCAAAATCTGCGTCTTCTTCAAATTTATTGTTCATTATTTGACTTAAAAAATCGTACAAAGTCTTTCTTGCTTCTTTTGGATCATATTTTTTAGTTTCATTTGGGTTGTCGTCTTTTTCTTCTTCAGTACTTTCATCGTTTTTTTCAGTGGTTGTATCTTCTTCTTCGGATGTTTCTGAATCGCTTTTTTGCGGTTTTGTTTCGCTTTTCTTGCCGGGTTTTTTCTCTTCTTTCTTTTTTGTTTCTTCTTTTGGCGAAAATGTGGAAAGAATTTGATTAATATTGAATTTTGATGATTCAGAAGAAATAACCGCTGTGAAGCTACCTTTTAGGTTTGATTCTTTGTGAAATTTATTTATTAGTTCCTTATCTGCTCCACTTAATCCAGGGAGCTCTGATGGAATCGGAAACATAAATGGAAAATTCCAGATCTTTTCAACAACACTTTTAGGTATTGGAAGATTGGAGTTTTCTCCAGATGTCATTTTTTTTATTTTTTGATAAGCCCTAAGTCTAAGTAATGACAATTTAAACCCGCTTTTTGCAAGATAAAATGTTTTTACTCTATCCAGCGCATCAAATGCAAGCTTTTGGTTCACTTGAGAAATATAAGTAAATTCAGTTACAACAATAGCAAGTGTTGTAATTGCAGCGATAACCATAAAAAGAGCAACCCCTTTTTTGTTGCCCCAAGTGAGATTCAAATTCGATATTCTGAACCTCAAAAACTTGGTTATTAAGAATTTATAAGGTTTTTGGAATACCATATATTGGCAGCTCCGGTCTAAATTCAAATTTTCCTTCAAAGGTTCTTGTTTTTTCAACAACTTCAATTGTTAATTCAACTAAATCTGGGTAAATATCCTTAAAATCTGTATTAGCGCTATCCCAGCTTTTTTCCCACCTGTCTTTGTATTTATTATAATATTGAAATTTAATACTCTTCACTCCATGAAGTAGGGGATATGTTCTTTTAAGTTCATCATCATTCGAAAAGGCGTCTGTTGAAAACTTTTTTACCAATATTTTGGTCCCATCTTTTGTCTTGTCATTGTCATTGAGTTCAAATTTAACTTTTGCAAATACTGACTCTGGTTTTTCTCTGTATATTCTAAGATGTGATGCGGTTACAAAACTTAATTTCTCCTCTGTACCATAAAAATGAGAAGGGCGAATCCCTGTTGCATGAACTGCGGGGTTCCAAAAATCCGAGGAATCAGATTTTTCAGGGGGCAACTGATTTTTTAATTCGTCAGTAGTCGGTCCTGGTTTTTTAGGATCTTTCTTTGGTAAAACAACAATAGGTGTGTAAAACATGGTGATATCCTGATTAATAACTCTCATGGCAAGCTGTATGCCTGTATAAAAATCACCTTCTTCCCTTAGGTCCTCTCTTAATTTAAATGTTTGAATTGTAATTCTGTATATACCAATACTAATAAACATTAATAGCGCCATAGATATTAAAAGCTCTACGAGCGTAAAACCCAAGTTTTTGGAGCTTTTTTTATAAAGAAAGTGGAAATTCATGTTCTAAATTAACCCAATATGACGATACGGAAAAACTTTGTTCGCTCTCTCCCTTTTTCCAGCTTATTGTTATTGTTATTTCTCTAATGGCCTCTGATAAATATTTTGAAATTAATTTGGCAAATTGTTCTTGCAGGCCGCTGCTTGTGCCTTCGCCGCCATCTTCTCCTCCATCACCACCACCAGTTAGGTTAATGCTGGGAAATTCAATTTCTTTTATCTCGCGTTTCCATCTGTACGCTTCATATGGCTTTGCAAATGTTTCAGACTCTTCCTTTTTGACTTCTTCGAAGCTTAAATTCTCAATTTCAAATTCAGCGTCAATCATAGCGTTTTTAGCAAGCATTGCAACAATGTTCATCTGCTTGGCCCTTGTTGTTGCATTTATACTGTTATTTTCAACCATTAAAATAGCTGTAAAAGCCAGAACCATGATGGTTATTGCAATTAATGTTTCAAGAAGTGTGAAGCCATGACTAGCTTTTTTGATTTTTGAACCTGTCATTGAATTTCCTCTCTCTCAACATAGTGTTGCACTAACTGGACATTGCCCATGAGAGGAAAAATAATTAAAGAGAACTTATGTTCACTACTGTCTTCGAGATGAACAATTGTTTGCTCAGTAATTCCATTTGGGAAAAAATGTGTATAGGCTTTTCCTTCAAAAACCGGTTTTTCATTCTCTTCTGTTAAAACATCTGTAAATTTAACCCCTCTTGGTAATGACAGTTCACTTCTGGTAATAGTTTTTTCTAAACTAAATTTTTCAGGTTCCTCCTTTTCCTTCTCCATTTTAAACCGCTTTCGACTTTCTTCTAATTCTAGAGACTTTGCGGTGTGCAGTAATAATGATTCTGGACCTGATTCAACCCAAAATTTGTTTTCTTTAAGATCAAAAACAAACCTGTGAACCTGTCCAGTAACCATTGCTGCACTGTAGGTGTCCTTTACGATACTCGCTATTTCCCTGCATGAAGAATTAATTGATAATTTCAAAGAACTCCCAATGCTTGGAATAACAAATAAAGTAATAAGCGAAATGAGAGCAAAAACGACAAGGATCTCTATTAAAGTAAAAGCACTCTCGTTGCTTTTATCTCTCTTAAATAAGTATGAATTAATTTTGTAAATAAAATTCATCATACACCTGTGGCCATTACTTTATTTCTAGAAAACACCCTTGTGTTCAAAAAAAAACAATCTTTGCTAAGGTTATTCTAGTCTATATCATCAGAAAGAATGTCTTTTGCTACACCTTCACCGCCCGGTTTTTTATCATCACCAAGTGATTTAATAACATATTTGTATCCGTCTGATTCAAATATGTAATCGTTTTCAAATCCATCTTTAGGAACCTTGCCACCAGCAATAAAACCTTCTGGATCATAATTCGGACAATCAAGACTTCCTGGCTTTTCTACTATCGCATCCAGACCTTCGTCCGTTGTTGGATATCTGCCGCAAACCCTTCGAAAATCAGTTAAAACGACGGCAAGTTGTCGCATTTGAATTTTTGTGGATTTTACTTGTCCCTCTTTATAACGACTAATTAATTTTGTTCCAACAAATGCACCTGCCATGGCAAGAAGAGTTAGAACAATTAGCATTTCAATAAGTGTGAAACCCGCTATTTTTTTGTTTTGTGTTTTCATTTTTTTTCCTCCGTTTTTGTTCTCATTTTAAAAAAATTAACCAATATTACTAATTTCAAGTAGTGGTACAAAAATTGCCATAACTATAAATCCTACTAAACCGCCCATTATTACTATCATCATGGGTTCAAGTAGCGAGGTAAGAGCATCTATTGAGGAACTTACCTGTTCCTCATACGTTTCTGACACGTTTCTTAACATGTCAGGTAACTCACCGGTTTTTTCTCCTATAGCTATCATGTGTATAACCATTGGTGGAAACTGGCCGCTTTTTTTAAGCGGTTCAGCAATCGATTGTCCCTCTGTGATATTTTC
>CAZQUK010000061.1:5603-6248 GCA_964596435.1 uncultured Oligoflexia bacterium | reverse complement strand
TTCCTGTGCACTTGCCACTGCTTGTTCAATTAATGTGTTTCCAATAAGGTTTTTTGCAATACCCATACTTAAGAGCAGGGGAACGCTGCTGCTTAGTAATGTAGACATGGTGTTTGCAAATCTTGTTACTGCAATCATTCTTATTAAGGGTCCAAGAATTGGAAGTCTTAATTTAAACTTGTCCCACTTATATCTACCTTTTTTTGAATTTGTATATCGTTTAAATCCCCAGTAAAAACAGAAAAAGGCCGCAATAAATGCAAACCACCAAGTAGTTAATAGGTCACTAACGATAATTAAAAATTTTGTAATATCAGGTATGGGCTTATTCATGCTGTCAAAAATTTTAGTTAATTCAGGAATTGCAAAAGTAAAAATTGCAACTAAAAGAAGCAAAGATATCACCATCATTAAAATAGGGTAGGTCATGCCACTTATAATTTTATTTCGAAGTCTCATTTGTGCTTCTTTTAGATCAGCAAGACGCAATAATACCACTCCTAAAGTACCGGAGTTCTCACCGGCTTCAACCATGTTAATAAATATATTATCAAAAAATTTTGGGTGTTGAGAGAGTGCTTTTGCAAGACTCGAACCCTCATTCACATCTTGTCTTATTTGTGCCAATACAAATTTAAAAATAGG
>CAZQUK010000061.1:0-5593 GCA_964596435.1 uncultured Oligoflexia bacterium | reverse complement strand
TTTGTTCAACAAGTGCAGAAAGAGCCTCAACCAGGGGAATGTTGGCCTTAACTAAACTTGCAAGTTGCCTTGTCATTAGGGCCATATCTTTTATGTTGATCTTGTTTCCAAATAGTCCACCGCCGCCACCACTTGCAGTTTTTGTTTTTGTTGTGGTTTTTTCGCCGATTTCAGTTACAATAATGCCCATTTTTTTTAACTTTAATCGGGCAGCCTTTTGTGTATCAGCTTCAACAAAATTCTTTATTTGCTTTCCTGATGCACTAATAGCTTTATATTCAAAAATTGGAGACATAATATATTCCTACTCGGCGTGAGTTGCTCGCATAAGTTCATCAATGGTTGTAACACCGGATAAAACCTTAGTCACCCCATCTTCTCTGAGTGTTATCATTCCATTCTTTATGGCTTCTTTTTTTATTGTTCCTGAGTCAGAATTCTGAATTATTAATGATCTTAAAGTTTCATTCATGATCATAATTTCGTGTATTACTGTTCTGCCTGTATAACCACTATGAGAGCAGCTTGGACATCCTATGGCTCGATAAAATTGTGTATCTTTGGGAATTTCTTTTAGTCCAATTTCTTCAAGCTCAATTTCGTTAGGTTCATAGGCTTCTTTGCATTTTTGGCAAACTTTTCTCATTAGTCGTTGTGCAATAATGCCAAGTAGTGAACTTGCAACTAAAAATGGTTCAACACCCATATCAATAAGTCTTGGCGGGGCACTAGGGGCATCGTTGGTGTGCAGGGTGGATAAAACCAGGTGACCTGTTAGCGAGGCATTAATTGCAATTTCTGCGGTTTCCTTGTCTCTGATTTCACCTAGCATAATAATATCAGGATCTTGTCTTAAAAACGCCTTAAGACCCCTTGCAAAGGTCAGGTCAATTTTATGATTTACTTGTACCTGATTAATTCCTGGTATTTGATACTCGATAGGGTCCTCAACAGTCATTATGTTTCGCTCAGGATTATTTAGTTTTACTAAACAGGCAGAAAGAGTCGTAGATTTACCGCTACCCGTGGGTCCTGTTACCAGAATTATTCCGAATTTTTTAGCTAATAAATTTTCTACCTGTTTACAACTTTTGTCCGAAAAACCAAGCTGATTAAGCTCAAGCACAGTTGATGATTGCTCTAAAATACGCATTACAACTCGTTCACCAAAAATTGTTGGCACTGTTGATAAACGAATATCAACATCTTTGCCAGCAAGCTTGATTTTTATTCTGCCATCCTGGGGCAGGCGTTTTTCAGCAATATCAAGTGTACCCATAATTTTAATTCTTGAAGAAATTGCAGCGTGTGCCTTTCTGGGTTGTCTTATTATATCGTAAAGAACACCGTCAATGCGGTACCTTACAACAAATTCCTTTTCAAATGGTTCAATATGAATGTCAGAAGCGTTTTCTTTTAATGCTCTGAATAGAAGTGAATTTACAAAACGTATAACCGGTGCGTCGTCTTCTGTTGCTTCAAGAATATCAATGGGGCCTTCAAGATCTAGTGTTTCTTCAAATTCATCTTCTATGCCATCAACCATTTTTGATGTGTTTTTTTCAAAGACACGATTAATTGCATCCTGAATTCTTGCACTAGTGCTTACAACTATTTGAATTTGCTTTCCCGTAAAAACTTGTAAATCATCCAAAACATCATCACGAAAAGGATCAGATACGGCAACAACTAAAACTTCCTGACCATCTTTTTCATCAATTCTTATTGGTAATGCCTCTTTGTGTTTACAATAGTTGAGTGAAAGTTCATTTACAATTTCAGGATTTATTTCGTTTGGTTTTAGATCTTCAACAAATTCAAGTCCAAGCTGAATACAAAGAGCACGAAGTATTTCGTGTGGTAGAATCATGTTTTTGCGAACAAGTATCTCACCTAAAAGTCCACCTTCGATGGATTGTATTTCTAGAGCCTCGTTTAGCTGGTCCTCAGTTAAAGAGGTATACTTAACAAGAATTTCACCAATCCTTGGTTGGGCAAGTAGCATCTCGGTTGATTGTTCTGAAGGTGCCGCAATTGTGTTGAAACCTTCAGTGTCGCTATTCATACTTTATTCCTCTCCTTCAAAATCCACGGGGGGCGCGGTAAATGTTGGGCCATCGTCGGGGAAGGGTTCATCCATTTCCATTGGCGAAGGTTCACTTGGTGGAGAATCGAAACCAGTAGTGGCAGACTCTGGGACCTCATTATCGCTTTCTGATTCATTAATACTTTCATCATGAACCGTGCCTTGCGGGGTAGCACCGGCGTTTTCTTTTTTCATTTTGTCCATTATTTTATCAGAACCTTTTGCATCTGCCTGGTCGGTAATGGAGTCGCGCATTTTTTTCCAAGAAATATTTCCAACATCAGGAAGTGATTCGCGTATCTCTTTTACTTTATAATCAAAGTAATCATCGCCCTCGGCTTCTTCCTCTATTAGGGTATCTCTGTCTGCGAGTTTTTTCTCAAGAATCTGACGAACTTTTTCGTATTGCCTTATTATGTGAGGGGTTAAAAAAATTATCGTATTTAATTTCTCTTTTTGGAAGTTTCTTGAGCTAAAAAGCCAACCTAAAATTGGAATATCACCAAGAAGTGGCACCTTCGAGACGGATTCACTAATTCTGTCTCTGGTTAAACCGCCAAGAATAACTGTGTCTCCATCCGCAACAACCACAGTTGTTTCACTGTTTCTTTCTGTAGTTGCATAAGCGACACCTTTTACGGCTGAAGGCAACTCTCTACCCGAAATGTCCCCAATTTTTACTTTAATATCAAGTTTAACAAAATTGGATATCTTGTTGATGTTTGGTTTTATTTTTACTGATAGTGTAATGTTCTGTTTATCAATACTCGTTGTAGTTCCCTGTGTTGACATGGTAACGGAGGGAACCGGAATTTGTTCTGTTGCTTCAAATATGGCCTCTTGGTTATCAAGAGTTAAAATCTGCGGGGTAGCAAGCACGTTTGTATTTGAATGAGTTTTAATGGCTTTTATTAAGCCCATTACACTTTTTACACTTATTTCGGTTCCAGCAACACTAAACGTGTGCGACTGACCGTTCTGAAAACCAACCACAAGCCCTTTTGATCCCAGACCTTTTTCACCACCAATAGGTGAAGCAACAAAATCCGCAATTTCTCCGCCTGGACTTACTGAGAGTCCAAGTCCTGGAAAAGCGGCACCGGCTGCAAATTGGTGACCGCCGGAAACAGCAGTTTCCATAATTATAGTTTCAACAAAAACCTCATCAAGCGGAATATCAAGTTTTGCAATTACCCTTTGTAAGGTAACAAAATCAGATGGTGAGGCCGTGATCACCAAAGAGTTCGTTGATTTATCTGCAGTAACTTTAATTGAGTCCTGGAAAAGGGCACCACTAAGCGGGTTTCCACCCTTTGTTTTCCCACTTGTTGAAGCGGCACTTGCCGAAAAGCCTGAAATTGTTTGTGCAATTTTTTCGGCATCTGCAAATTGCAAATAAATAACTCTAATTTTTCCGCCACCAATTCTTGCAGGAATCTTTTGATCTAATTTTGAAACCAAGTCCTGGACTTGTTCAACACCTTTTGCATTTGCATGGACAATAAGTGTATTTGTTCTTTCATCAGCGATAACGTTGTTAACCACACCACCTTCTTTAGTGCTTCTGGCTTCAAAACTGGTTTTTCCAATTCTTCTTCTGCTTTTTGATTGTGAACTTGTACCGGGCAGCAGTGTGTCTATTAAAGTTGCAATTTCACCGGCTGAAGCAAATCTTACAGGAATAACTTCAATACCGGCATCGTGTCCTTCAACATCTAAAAATTCAAGCATCTTGGCAAGTTTGTCTATATTGGTACCGGTATCGGTTACTATTAATGTATTCGTTTGTGCGTAAGGAATAATTCTTGAAGTCGGTGATAGAAAACTTCTAAATGTTCTTGCAACTTCTTCAGGTGTTATGTATTTGAGCGAAAACACTCTGGTTATTAAGGAATCGATGGCTGGTGAGTTTTCAGTATAAACATTAAGGTTTTTATCTCGACCATCACGTATTTTTGTTATTTGAATGTATTTTCCAGATGGAACTAGCGTGTAATTATTCATTTCAAGAGCCGTTAAAAACGCGCGCCACGCATCACCAATAGTAATCGGGGAGTTTGAAACTATTGTTATTCTACCTTTTACGTTTTTATCAAAAATAAAATTTTTACCCGTAAGTTTTCCGAGCGTTTTTGCTATTTCTAAAATATCAGCATCGGGAAAATTAAAATCGGTTACAACTGCATTACTTCCTTCTCCTGCATCATTTATTACTATTGTTCCTGGCGCCCCGTGCGTTACTATACCGTTTGGGTTTGCATCTCCTCCTAGTGAAACACTTTCTTGAGAGGGTAGTGGTTGCGCCGAGGGTTCAATTTCCTCTGCATTATTAATACTTTTAGTTTCTTTTTTATTTGCAAAAGGATTTTGGAACGTTTTTTTACTGTTCGAAAAACTCCTTTTTGAAATGTTCTGAGGTTCTGTGGCTGGGTCCGTGTCGTTTGTAGTTTTGCTTTCCATGGCGGATTCGGCTTTAACTGCTGTTTCAGTGTTTTTTTTGCTGTTTGCTTCACTTTTTTCGTCCGACCAGGTTTCCTGAGAAAGTAGTGCCAGTAAACCAAATATACCAATAAGGCAGCTTGCAAGGGCCAGTGCTTCGATCCACCATACCGGGACATCTGATGATAATGATTTAAGCTTATTTTTTTTGTTGTCTTTGAACTTTATAATACTATGATTTGTGTTTTTTTTGTAATCACAGGCATCAATAGACGACGTGTAAACTTTGGACCTCATGTCCGCATGTGATTTAAGGTTTTTTATTTCCATACCAATTTCTCCTCAGTCGATATCGTAATGATAATCCATTTTTTGACCGCCACGATTTACACAAAGTTCAACCTCTTTTGCTGTTTTTATTTCAGATAACATCTGAAATGCTCGGGCGGGATTTGTTATGCTTTCACCATTTATGCCACAAAGTGTATCACCATTTTTTAAACCCAGTTTTTCATAAATGCTTCCTGGTGCAATTTGGAAAAGCTTATAGCCTGCAGGTTTTCCATCCTCAAAGTGTGGAATGGCTCTTGCCTGCGTTAGTATTTCATTTATGTTGGAAAGTGATTTGTTGATCTCACTTCTTTGGATTTTAAATTTATTTTCAGCAACACTTACTATACCGTCTGATCCTTCACTTTTTTGTATTGTAACCGCCGCCGTTGTTTTAAATTGATCTTTGGGCAGTTCAATATATTCCTTTCTTCTTGTTCTTAAGTTGGAAAAAATAACCTTATGGCTTTCAATCTCAAGAATCTTTGCTTTAGATGGAATCTCATCACCGATTTGAACCGGATAGTTTTTGGAAGCGGATGTATCTTCAATAGAGGCTATGGAATACTTTTGTTCCTCCATTACAACCGTCCCAGTTAGTTTAAATGGGAGCGATGACTTAACTGCTGGTCCACTTGGATCAACTATGGAATCAAAAATTGGGTCACCAGGAATTACACCTGTGCTGTTAAATAAATTGCGATCAAAAATTACTTTGTAATCTTTTAATGACGCCAG
>CAZQUK010000060.1:9003-12433 GCA_964596435.1 uncultured Oligoflexia bacterium | reverse complement strand
ACGCCAATAATATTTTTCCATGCATTTAAAGTTAATGATATTTAAGCTATATGTAAAGAGTTAATAGCTTGATTTTAATAAAAAAAACCTGTTTTTGCTTCCCGAATCCTACACGTACTTATTTTAAGTTTTTAGTTTTAAAAGGGCCCCCGTTTCAACGTGTGGCGTTTGCGGAAAAAAATCTAAAATTATACAAGATTCAAATAACCATCCGCGAGTAAGAAATTTTAAAATATCTCTTCCTATTGAATCCGGATCGCACCCAACAAGAATGATTTCCTTAACACCTAAATGTTCAAGTGCTTTTGCAATTTCACTACCATCTTTTTCAAGTCCACGGCGAGGGGGGTCCAGGATCGCAGCCTTTTTTTCCTTATTTTGTATGGGCGTTGATTTATTAACCATTTTAAGAAGCCAGTCGAGTACGGGTGATTTATGAAAAAAAACATTACCCATTATCTTATTCGGGGGGCTTGTTAAATCAACACAATGAACTTCACACATTTTTTTTGCAACGCACAAACTAAAGTTACCATTTCCTCCAAATAAATCATAAGTTATTAATTCAGAAGATAATTTTTCATAAACCCAGGAGCAAAGATTGTTGTTTTGTTCATCGTTAATTTGTCTAAAACCGGATGATGCATGTGGAGCGTCCCATGTTTCTTTTAGCTCACCGCTTGGCAGAACCTCAAGTTCAACTTTATAAGATAATAAATTCTCCCCCTTTGAGCGCACAGAATTTAGAATCTGATTTATTTTTTCATTTGCAATTAAACATTCATTTATTGGTATGAGCTCCCGCGTGGATTTTGCATAAAAACCTATGTTTTTACCAGTTCCTCTTAATTGTATACGGTTTCTGTAGTTCCAGATTTTTTCAGCTCTTATGGTTTGGGTATCTTCTGGGGGAGGGATACCAGCCTTTTTTAGTGCTGCAAAAACCCCATTTTTTTTGGTCTCCCACTGAAGCTCATAAGGAATGTGTTGCCAGGTACAACCACCACAATTTAAAAAATGTTTACATAGGGGCGTTTGTCTAATCTTTGAGGCTTCGATGATTTTAATGTATTTACCTTCAGCATAGTTCTTTTTTTCATTAATTATAATGGCTTGCACGACATCCCCGGGTGCAGTTTTTGGAATAAAAACTACGCGCCCGTTCTCATCGCGGCCAAAACCCGAGCCTCCACGCGCAAGGTCGGTAATTTTTATCCTAAGGGTTTTGGAAGAATTTGCCGAGTTATGGTGCGAGGGCATTTCTAAGGTATGGAAAAGCCAACCTAAAAAGTCAAGAAGGAGGACAACTTCATGATACCTAATTCCTTAAAAGAGATAATTTTTTCAGAAGGCGGTCTGGTTCTTTTTTTGGTGATCCCGGCCCTTGTTACGTATTTTCTGTGGAATTCTGTTAGCTTAACGCCCCTTGGCTAGGGGGGGGTAGGCAGAGTATATTTTTTTTAATTACTTATGTAGGAGTTCCTTTATATTCTTGCGTTTTTGGGCATACGCGCTAAAGATTGCATAGAATATGTCTAAAAATATAAGAAATTTCTGCATTGTTGCCCACATAGACCATGGCAAGTCCACTTTAGCCGATAGACTTTTAGAAATCACCGAGACTGTATCCAAGCGCCAGATGTCAAAGCAGTTTCTGGATAACATGGATATAGAGCGCGAGCGTGGAATAACCATAAAAGCGCAAACAGCGCGCATGCTTTACGAAGCAAAAGATGGTCAAAGATATATTCTGAATCTTATTGATACCCCAGGACATGTTGATTTTTCTTACGAAGTTTCCAGATCATTAAGTGCCTGCGAGGGCGCGATTCTCGTAGTTGATGCGGCCCAGGGTGTTGAGGCGCAAACTGTAGCAAACGTATATCTTGCCGTCGAAAATGACTTAGAAATACTGACTGTATTAAACAAAATTGATTTACCATCAGCAGAACCCCAAAGAGTTCTTAAAGAAATCGAGGATATGATTGGCCTTGTTGATACAGGAAGGGCAATTAATTGTTCTGCCAAATCGGGTGAAGGTGTTGCAGATATTCTTGAAGGAATAGTAAAATATTTTCCACCACCAAAAGACGCCGATTCAGAGCCGTTAAGGGCATTAATTTTTGATAGTTGGTTTGATCCGTATCAGGGTGTCGTGGCGCTTTGCCGGTTTGTTGACGGTGTTATAAAACCCGGTATGAAAATAAAACTTTTTCATGCAGACAATGAGTTTGAAGTTATTAAGCTTGGAGTATTTTCTCCGTATTTTAAGGAAGTTGATTCTCTTTCAAGTGGGGATGTTGGTGCAATTATTTGTGGCATTAAGGATGTGAGTTTTATGCGGGTTGGCGACACCATAATGGATGTTGATAATTTAGCAAAAGCCCCCCTTCCTGGATTTAAAAAAGCAAAATCAATGGTGTTTTGCGGAATTTATCCGGTAGATTCAGATCAGTATAATAATTTAAAAGACGCACTTGAAAAACTTTGTCTTAATGATTCTTCCATAAAATGGGAACCTGAAACATCTGGCGCACTTGGGTTTGGTGTAAGGTGCGGTTTTTTAGGACTTTTACACATGGATGTTGTTCAGGAAAGACTTGAGCGGGAATATGACCTTAAGTTAATAACCACGGCCCCGTCTGTTGTTTATAAGGTTACAAAAATAAACGGCGATGTGGTCATGGTAGAAAACCCATCAAGACTCCCCGACCCGATAGAAATTGAATCAGTTGAAGAGCCGTATATTAAACTAAGCATTCACACCCCATCAAAATGTATTGGCAATATTATGAAGCTTTGTACAGATAGACGCGGGATTCAAAAAAAGATGGAATATGTTACCGAAGACAGAGTAACGCTCGATTACGAACTTCCGCTCAGTGAAATGGTTTATGACTTTTATGATAAATTAAAAACAATCAGCAGCGGATATGCCTCAATGGATTATGAGTTTCTTGATTACAGAGAATCAAAACTGATTCGACTTGATATATTAATTAATGGTGAAAACGTTGATGCGTTATCTGCAATAGTTCACAAGGATAAGGCCCAGCGCGTTGGCCGGGAGCTTGTTGGTAAAATGCGCAAAATCATTAGCAGACAAATGTTTGAGGTAGCAATTCAGGCCGCAATAGGTTCAAAGATTATTGCAAGGGAAACCATCTCGGCACTCAGGAAGAATGTTACTGCAAAATGTTACGGTGGGGACATTACGCGTAAAAGAAAACTTCTTGAAAAACAAAAAGAAGGAAAAAAACGAATGAAGTCAGTCGGACGTGTTGAAATTCCGCAAGAAGCTTTTTTAGCGGTCCTTACTGTTGATTAACAAATTTTTAACTTTGAATTTTGATTTAAGACTTATAAGATTATTGAGGTAGATAATGTCAAAAGAAGAATCAAAGCAAGGCGCGGCTTCGGTTAAATCCAA